>CALYSH010000071.1 GCA_945485625.1 uncultured Lachnospiraceae bacterium
ATCATGGCGACCTCCTAGATTCGATGCATCTGATCGAAAATCTCTTCCTTCTGGCACTTAATGACTACACCGATTTCCTGACCGATTTTCTCCAAATCGTCAACCATATCTCCAAAAGCCTTCTTACTGGAATTGGTATCCACGATCATCATCATATTAAAGAAATCCGAAACGATGGTCTGTGAAATGTCCAGAATATTGATTCCGTTCTCTGCAAGATAGGTACAAACCTTTGCGATAATACCTACAGTGTCTTTCCCTACTACGGTAATAATTGTCTTTTTCATAATTCCTCCGTTCTGCCCTGGGGCAAAGTCATCTATCCTATTTAACAACAATTTGACATTTTTTGCAACTACTTTAAATAATGTTTATCACCGGCGATGGTTCATCCCGCTTCGCCACCAGAATCCGGAAATCCTCCGCCTTATAGGGATTATCTCCCAGAGTGACCTCCATACGCACCGCCTCATAGGCCAGCTCCGGCAGATTATTCTCCTTGCTTAAATGTCCCAGCATAATGGTACTTAAGCCGTCATGTACGATGGAATTCAAAAGCTTCCCCGCATTTTCATTGGACAAATGCCCTCTGTCTCCCAGAATGCGGCGTTTCAGGTAGTAGGGGTAAGGACCCACCTGCAGCATTTTCACATCATGGTTGGACTCCAAAAGCAGCGCATCCAGCCCCTTTAAGCATTCTACCGTATAATCATTATATACTCCAAGGTCCGTGCATACCCCCACCCGTTTACTGCCATAACCGATCCGATACGCTGCAGGTTGTGCGGCATCGTGGGAAATCCGCATGGGCTGAACCGTCAGATCCTTTACGGTAAACTTTTCGTCCTCCCTGACCTCTATGTATAGGGATTCCTCCACATTGGCAAGCGCCGGGATATTCTTCATCGCCTGTATCGTACCGGATGTGGCATAAATAGGTATGTGATACTTCTTTGACAGAGTGGCAATGCCGGCAATATGGTCCGAATGCTCATGTGTCACCAGTATACCGTCCACATCCCGCCCTGCCAGCTCCAGGTCATTTAATCCGTTCTCAATCCGTTTGGCACTGATGCCTGCATCCACCAATAGGTGCGTTGTTTCTGAGCCAACATAAATACAATTTCCACTGCTTCCGCTGGCGATACTGCAAAATCTCATAATATTAATTCCTAATCCCAGAAGATATCTATGATATCCCCTTCCTTAATTTCTTCCATATATTGTGCCGGTCTGCCGTTTAACTGCGTCATAATCTGCTTTCCCGCCGGACGATGGGTCGTATCGAAATCAATATAGTCAAACACATCCACATACACAAAATTCTTCTTGCCCTTCAGGAAAATCGGCTGCTTATTGGCAATTACCACGATTCCGGGCTCCGGTTCTTCTACAGGCTTCTTTATAACAGAAGCTTCCACAGGCTTCCTTACAACAGGCTCGTCCTCCGGTTCTTCCTCATACTGCTCCTCCTGCTCCCAGTCCGATTCAACGGCTTCTTCTGTCACAGTATCTTCCGCTTTCTGATTTTCCATGGAAGCAGGCACATTCAGCTTACCGGTTACCGGCATCTGTCCCGGCTCCAGCACGGCATCCGCCCCCCTGGTAGAGGGGATAATCTCAATCTTATCTCCATTGGCAATGGGTGTGGTAAAGTCCGCTTCCTCCCCATTCACCAAAATCCTGCAGGCCTCTCCGGGCTTTCCCCGTTTGATATGAGTCTTACCGTTCTCTATGTAGCTTACCGACTTGCCTCTCTCGGGGAACAACTCCTCTTTCGCCTCCTACGCCTGCATCACTACATCCGAAATAGTCAGTCTGCCATTGTTATACAGCTTACAGCGAATTCCGTTCAATTCCACTACAGTAAAGCTGTTGCCCTGGTCATAGGTGCTTAGGCAGATACCGATGGGGGTAACCATCAGAGAGTCCTGTATGGCATTCCGGATATCAAAGGAAATGCTCTGAAGAACCTCTTTGCCCCGAATTGCCACACGTTCTGCGGAAACACCCAGCTTGTCCGCAAGCAATGCAGTATAACCGGGCACTATCCCGCCTCCGCCTACCACAAAGACTGCACTGACAGGCTGTTCACCATTCAACCGAATGATTTCTTCTGCCGCCAGCTTCGCCATCTCTTCCAGACCGGGACGCAGGATTTCTTTCAGTGCTTCCTGCGTGATGGTATTGACTACACCGAAGATATCCGTATATTCAACATCCTCTCCGTTGCCCACCTTCCGCTTCATCTGCTCCGCTTCCGCGAATTCCACCAGACAATGCTGCACAATTAAATCCGTCAGGCTGTCACCTGCCACCGGAATCATCCCATAGGCAGTCACCGCACCTTCCCTGGTAATACAAATATCACTTGTACCGGCACCCACATCCACCAGTGCCATATTCAACATACGAAACTTCTCCGGAATTGCCACACGAATAGCCGCAATGGGCTCCAGGGTCAGACTCCCCACCTGAAGTCCCGCATACTCCACAGCCTTATACAAGCCATCCACCACATCCTCCGGCAGGAAGGTTGCGATCAGATCCACTCCCACACTTTTCACCTTGTGTCCTTCCGGGTTGGAAATCTGGTATCCATTCATATAAAACCGAACCGGAGAATAACCCACACAATAAAAGGTCTGTCCATTCTCGTAGGTTGCCTGAAATTCCTCATAAGCCTTTCTGGCAGCCTCGGCACGAAGTGCATGCATATCATCCTCGGACATGGTCTTTTCCTGTTCAAAGGCCTCCTCTACATGCACCTGAATGGTACGAAGCACACGACCTGCCGCAGCCACAGATACCCGGGTCAGCGGAAATCTCAGTTTCTTCTCCAGCTTTTCCTTCACAACACGAATGGTCTCGCCAACCTTTGCAATATCATGAATCTGCCCATCCAGCATGGCTCTGGTGTCATGTTCCTTCACAAATTGAGCCTTTACATGAAACACCCCGTCCTTCATGATACCAACGATACCAACCACGCTCCGGGTCCCGATATCCAGTCCAAACACGGCTTCCTTTGCTATATCCATGTGTATCCCTCCAGTTTTTCTCTGATTTGTCGGTAGGTCTTCTCCAGTCCGTCACTGTTATCTATCACGAAATCACAATTCTTCCGAAACTCCTCTTCATCAAGCTGGCTGCCCATGATTCTTGCAATCTTCTCTTCACTGTAGCCCCTGCTTTTCAAAAGCCTTTCCCTGCGCACGTCCTCTCTGGCGTAAATGTACCACATCTCATCCACAAGCTCTCTGTACCCGCCTTCGATTAAAAGTGCAGCCTCTACGAAGAACAGCTCCACCATGCCTTCGGCTCTCGCCTTCGCCAGCCTGTCCAGCAAGAACTCTTTTACTGCCGGATGCACAATCCCATTGACCTGCTCCAAAAGCTTCGGTTCCGCAAAGATTCGGTCTGCCATTTTCCTCTTATCGATTTCCCCCTCCGGCGTCAGCACCTCCTGCCCCAAAAGCTCAACCAGCAGTTCATAGCAGCTTGTACCGGGCTCCTTCACCCGATGAGCCACCTCATCCGCCAGATAGATCTCACACCGGTAATGAGCTCCGATATAGGAAAGAATCTGTGACTTGCCGGCGCCAACGCCGCCGGTAATCCCTATAAACTTCATAACGGATTTTCCTCACTTTGTAAAAAGTCTATTTCGCTTCAAACCAATTGCTCCCGCTGTGGGCATCCACCTCCAGGGAAACAGCAAGGTCCGCTGCCCCCTTCATACAATCCACCAGCAGCTGTGTCACTCTTTCTTCTTCCTCCAAGGGTGCCTCGATCAACAATTCATCATGCACCTGCAGAATCAATTTAGAAGCATAGCCTCCATCCCGAAGGGCCTTCCATACCATAATCATGGCAATCTTCATGATATCTGCCGCAGTTCCCTGTATGGGGGAGTTCATGGCGATACGCTCACCGAAGGAGCGCTGCATAAAGTTTGAGGAGCTGATCTCCGGTACCGGTCTGCGCCGTCCGTACAGGGTGGTAGAATATCCCTTTTCCCTGGTGGATGCCACCAGCTCATTTAAAAACTCCTTCACCTTTGGATAGGTTTCAAAATACTGTTCAATATACTGCGCCGCCTCCTTTGGGCTGATACTCAGATCCTGGCTCAGTCCAAAGGAGCTGATGCCGTACACAATACCGAAATTAACGGCCTTGGCATTTCTTCTCTGCAGATCCGTTACTTCCTCAAAAGGAGTGTGGAATACCTTGGAGGCTGTAATCCGGTGAATATCCTCATCCATACGATAGGCTTCAATCAGCTGCTCATCCCCCGACATATGAGCCAGAATACGAAGCTCAATCTGGGAATAATCCGCGTCAATAAACACACATCCTTCCTTTGGTACAAATACCTTGCGAATCCTTCTGCCCAGCTCCATACGCATGGGGATATTCTGCAGATTCGGTTCCGTGGAACTGATTCGCCCGGTAGCCGTAATGGTCTGATTAAAATTGGTATGAATCCGTCCGTCTTCCTCAATATAGTTTGCCAGACCGTCCGCATAGGTGGATTTTAGCTTTGTCAAACCACGATACTCCAGAATATCCCGAACAATTTTATACTCTCCGGCCAGCTTCTCCAATACATCCGCTGCCGTGGAATACCCGGTTTTCGTCTTCTTCCCGCCGGGGAGCTTTAATTCTTCAAACAACACCTCTCCCAGCTGTTTTGGAGACAAAATATTAAAGCTCCTTCCCGCCGCCTCATGAATCTCTTGTTCCAGCTCCGTAATGCGACTTACCAGCGCATCTCCGTAAGCCTTCAGTTCTTCTCTTCGGACGCATACGCCCTCCCGCTCCATATCGAAGAGGACCAGGGACAGAGGCATTTCCACCTCATTCATTAAGGTTGCCATGCCGCTCTCCTTTAATTTTACTTCCAACACATCTGCAGCTTTCCGAACCACATAGGCACAGGTACATGCGTACTCAGTCAGCTTTGACCTGTCTTCCGTCATCAGTTCCCGGAAGGTGCGTTTTCCAAGCAGCTCCTTTTCCCCGGGAATCATCATATTCAAATGTTCAGAGGCAATTGCCTCCAGGTCATAATCACTCTTTAAGGGATTCAACAGATACGCACCGATCAAAACATCAAAATAACGTTCGGTGCTTTCTTTGTTTATAAGGGAATATAACTTCTTGATATCAAACGCTGCCAGCCTTCCCCTTGCAGAATAGGACTGCAGGGCATTCTCCAAAAGCATTCCGGCAAAGCCGTCCAGTTCCTCCGATTCACTGATGTAAACAAAGGTATTCTCCTCATCCACGGACACGGCCAGACCATACACCTGTTTTCCCTGAACAAAAGGATAAACCCCTATGCGATTCGTTGCGTCAAGCTGATACAAACGCTCTGCACACTCCGCACCATCGGAAAGCACCCGAAAGGACTTTGCAAGCCCGGATACACCCTGAGGCTTCTTCTGATCAAACCGGGCAATATAGCTTTTTAACTCCAGCTGTTTCATGATGGGGTACGCTTCTTCGGTGAAATAATCTCCCGCACGTGCCGCCTCATAATCCAGCTCAATCTCACAGTCGGTACGGATGGTAGCCAGAACCTTGCTTAACTCGGCAAGTTCCTTATTCTCTCGCAGAGTATTTACAACACTCTTCTTAGCAATCTCATCCAGATGCTCATAAATGCTTTCCACGCTTCCATAGGTTATCATCAGCTCCGTAGCTGTTTTGGGCCCGATCTTGGGCACGCCCGGGATATTATCCGCTGTATCCCCCATCAAAGCCTTCAGGTCAATAAACTGCTTCGGGGTCACCTGATAGGTCCGTTCTACGTCTGCCGGGTAATAATCTTCTATCTCCGTACGCCCCATCTTCGTCTTCGGGATTCGAATTTTAATATGCTCATCCGCAATCTGCAAAAGATCCCGGTCTCCGGATACCAAAGAAACCTCCATACCGTCCGCCTGAGCTTTCTTAGCCAAAGTACCCAGAATATCATCTGCCTCAATTCCGGGGCATTCCATTGTGACCACACCCATGGCTTTTAAGAGCTGCTGCATCATGGGAACCTGTTCACGCAGTTCATCCGGCATGGCCTTTCTGGTACCCTTATACTCTGCATACATTTCATGGCGGAAGGTCTTTTTCGCAGCATCGAAAGCCACAACCAGATAATCCGGCTTCTCCTCATCCAGAATCTTAAACATGATATTTAAAAAACCGTATATGGCATTGGTATGCATTCCCTGGGAATTCGTCAAATCCGGTACTCCGTAAAACGCCCTGAAAATTATATTATGCCCATCAATTAATACAAGCTTCTGCCCCATATCATTCCATCCAATCTTTTATTATGCAAAAAATAACCATACCAGTGCCCCCACCGATATTCCTATGCCGAGAAGCTCAAATACCGTCCCCAGCCCTGACAGCTTCTTCTGCCGTTTCATGGCATGCCGTGCTTCCTCCATTCGTTCTCTCAGTTCCTTCTGCAGATCGAAGGAATCTCCTTCCTCCAGATGCTGCATACCTTCTGAAACCAGGAATTGTATGGTCAATTCCTCCCTGCAGTCTGCACAACCCTTCATATGCTCCGAAAACTCCTTCAGCTTCGGATAATCGATTTCTCTATGGATAAAAGAGGGAATAATCCGTTCAAATTCTTTACAGTTCATGGCAACCTCATATCACTTTTTACTTTGCATGCGATGCCTACCCTTCGCGTATATATCATACACCAAATGAGCGCAAAAAAACAGTCATTTACAGATTCATCTGGCCAAAACTTCGAAACAATTCCATATCATCCGCCTGTACACGGATGCTGGTCTCAATCCGCTCCCCTTCCGGTGTGGTAACCACAATTTCTACCACACTGTTCTCCCGGATACCGTGCTTTGCCACCGCTTTACAGAATGCAGGGAACTTGGGATGATTCCCCTTGAAACGGTTCCATGCTCCCATTATTTTCATCATATTACCCATGTCCATATTTTCATTCTCCCATATCTCTCTAATACATGCAACATATTTCAACTCCCGCCGGTGCGCATCCCGACGGAGCATTTTGTTGTATAGGAAACAAAGTTTCTTTTTCACTCACAAAAACCTCCTGCTTCGCAGGTTCGTCGCTTCGCGACTTCT
>CALYSH010000072.1 GCA_945485625.1 uncultured Lachnospiraceae bacterium
AAAAATTCATAGACTACATTTCTGACAATGCAGAAAGGAATGAGGCTATGAATCAGACAACCGTTTATTTGAAATGTGATCGAAATGTGGAAGTAAGACAGGAAGATGTATTTATGAAGGACCTTGGCAGCATTCAATGTGCTGACAAGGTCCTTTGTGCGAAAATAAAGAGCCTTAAAGTACATCATTTCACTCAGGGGAAGGCAACCCGGACGGTTATCAGCTGCTTAAAACTGGTTCAGATGATAGAGGAGCAGGATCCGGGTGTAAGCGTGGAAATTGTGGGAGAATCCGATGTACTGGTGGAATGGGTGGATGTGAAAAAAAGAAAGGGACCGGCGGTTTGGGGAAAGCTTATTATCGTCAGTATGGTCAGCTTTTTCGGTACTGCCTTTACGGTAATGGGTTTCCATAATGACGTGGATATCAACAAAATATTTGAAACCGTATATCTGGTGGTGATGAATGAGCCGCCACAGGGAATCAATATTATGGAGATTACCTATTCTATCGGCCTGGCCCTTGGAATCATAGTGTTCTTTAACCATGTGGGCCCCAGGAAGTTAACAAAGGATCCTACTCCTATTGCAGTATCCATGCATCAATATGAGGTGGATGTGGATGAGACCCTGATTGAACTGGCTAACAGGGAAGGAAAAGAGGAGGACGTGTAGGATGATAAAACTCTTGTTTCTCTGGTTCGCCGCCTTTTGCTTTGGAACATTGGCGGCAGCAGGCGTCTTTACGATTTTTGCCACAGTGGGTCTGGTGCCGAGATTTGTCGGAAAAACCCATACCGCGTCCCATATCATGATTTACGAGAATATGATTGCATTGGGTACGGTGGCAGGTGCCGTTTTCAGTATGTTTACGGATTACGTACAGTTTGGACAATATATCTCCCGGATGTGGATTCGAAACGGAATCCTAAGTGTGTTCGGGCTATTTTCCGGAATGTTTATCGGGTGTCTGGCACTTGCTATTGCTGAGATGCTGGATAGTATTCCGATCTTTTCCAGACGTATCTCTTTTCGACATGGACTTGGTGTGGCGATTACCTGTATGGCAATCGGCAAGCTTATGGGCTCCCTGTTTTATTTTATGTCGGACCTTCGGAATCTGTAGTGTATAATCTTTGCAAAATGGCGGACAATGTATTTCAGAGAGGGGATGCAGGGATGTATCCTTCGCAAGGAGAGGAGAATAACATGAGTGAAGTAACACAGGCTGAAAAAAAGGAATATCAAAAATATATAAAAAAGGTTACCCCGACCCATAATCTGTGGCTGCAGATGGGAAAGGCTTTTCTGGTGGGAGGTATTATTTGCTGCATCGGTCAGTTTTTGTTGAATACAGGGAGCAATATGGGTATGGATGAAAAGACTGCGGGAAGCTTTTGTTCTTTAATATTGATATTGGCTTCTGTACTTCTCACCGGCTTTCATTTGTTCCCTTCACTGGTAAAATGGGGTGGTGCCGGCGCACTGGTACCGATTACAGGCTTTGCCAATGCGGTTGCGGCACCTGCATTGGAGTATCAGAAGGAAGGACAGGTCTTTGGAATCGGCTGCAAGATCTTTACCATTGCCGGTCCGGTGATTCTGTATGGCATCATCACCAGCTGGGCAGTGGGACTGGTATTTTGGCTGTTACAGATGTGGGGATTTTCCGTCTGATGACGAAAAGTATATCCAATCAGGATAATGACAAAAAATGAGCAGTATTGAACAAAAAAGGATATAGTTTCCGAAATGGATAAATGATATCCTTATTTTATCCTTGAAGGAAGGGAGTGCAGCGATGAAGGCATTGTTTATCGGTGGAACCGGGACAATCAGCATGGCTATTACCAGACTGCTGGCCGGTATGCCGGAATGGGAGTTATATCTGTTAAACCGCGGAAACAGAAGGTACGATCTTCCGGAAGGGATAAAAACCATTGAGGCAGATATCAATGATGAAGCCCTAGTGGCTGAAAAAATATCCGATATGAGGTTTGATGTGGTATGCGACTTTATCGGCTTTGTGAAAGAGCAGTTGGAGCGTGACTATCGGTTGTTTCGGGGGAAAACGAAACAGTTTATGTATATCAGCTCCGCTTCCGCATATCAGAAACCCTTATCGGATTATCGGATTACGGAGGGGACACCTTTGGTCAATCCGTATTGGGAGTATTCCAGAAATAAAATTGCCTGTGAAGACTATCTGATGAAGCTGTACCGGGAGGAGGGATTCCCGGTTACCATCATCAGACCCAGTCATACGTATGATGAGCGCAGTGTACCGCTTGGCGTGCATGGGGACAGGGGAAGCTTTCAGGTAATCAGGCGCATGCAACTGGGGAAACCGGTTATTGTGCACGGAGACGGCACCGGCCTTTGGACAATGACACACAACAGTGATTTTGCAAAGGCCTTTGTGGGTCTCATGGGGAACGTGCATGCAATCGGGGAAAATTACCAGATTACAAGCGACGAAACACTGACCTGGAATCAGATTTATCAGACCATTGCAGATTGTCTGGGGGTGGAGTATAAGCCCTATTATGTGGCGTCTGATTTCCTGGACGCAGTATCACGATATGATTTCAGAGGAGGACTTATTGGGGATAAGTCTAACTCGTTAGTGTTTGACAATGCAAAGGTGAAGCGTGCGGTGCCGGGCTTTACAGCTACGGTACGATTTGAGCAGGGAGTTCGAAATACAATAGAGTACGTGCTAAGTCATCCGGAGTGCCAGGTGGAGGATCCGGAGTTTGATGCATGGTGCGACAACGTGATTGCGGTGTTGGAGGAAGCAAAGAAGAAACTGAAAAATGGTTGATGTAAGGGAAAAATGTTCGTAAGGAAGAGTCTTTTGAAAGCCCCTATTGATGCGGCAGAAGCTTTGCATCATCAGGAAAGAGTAGCTTTGAAAATAAAAATGTAAATGAGAGGGAAAAATGAAATCTTTATAAAGTCATTTTTCCCTCTTGCTTTTTGCCAAATTCTCTGTATAATGTTAGGTGGCTAACAAATAAGTTAGTTGCCTAACATTTTTGCGCAAGAAGAGAAAGAAGAAACAATGGTAGATCAGAAGGAAAAATGGATTGGATTTGAACTGAAGGCAGTGAACAATTTAATTCGTCGAAATCTGGATGTACGCTTTGCTGAGGCCGGACTGGATGAGGTCAGTGGAATGCAGGGACCTATTTTGGACTTTGTGCAGGGAAAAAGTCGGGAGAAGGATGTCTTCCAGCGTGATGTAGAGAGGGAATTCAATATCCGCCGCTCCACGGCTACGGTAATGCTTCAGAATCTGGAGCAGAAGGGCTTGATTGTCAGGGAGCCGGTGGATCCTGACGGGCGATTAAAAAAGCTTGTCATCACCCCGAAGGCGGAAACGTATCAGATTATCATCCGGAAACAGATTGATATCTTTCACGAAGATTTGGAGGAGGGATTATCTGATGGGGAGAAGGAAGAATTCCTAAGGATTCTGGGAAAGATTGAGGCAAATCTGCAAAAGGTTGTTTCCGGAGGGAAACGCCCCTCAGAGCATTAGAAATAGAAGAAAGGAAAGAATAAGGGATGCTTAAGACATTAGCAAAACAAATCAAAGAATTCAAAAAGGATTCCATTTTGACCCCGGTATTTATGATACTGGAGGTTATTCTGGAAACCCTGATTCCTCTTTTGATGGGATCCATCATTGACAAAGGAGTGGAAAAGGGGAACATGGGTCATATTTATCTCATGGGTGGCCTGATGCTGATTTTGGCTGCAGTCAGCTTATATGCCGGCGTTATGGGAGGAAAGTACGGTGCGAGAGCTTCAGCGGGCTTTGCAAAAAATCTCCGTGAGGCAATGTACCGTAAGATTCAGACCTTTTCCTTTGCAAACATTGACAAGTTTTCTACAGCAGGACTGGTCACCAGAATGACCACCGATGTAAGTAATATGCAGAATGCATACCAGATGATTCTTCGTATGTGTGTCCGTGCTCCGATCAGTCTGGTCTGTGCTATGGCCATGTCCTTCTTCATCAATGTGCGGATTGCCTGTATTTATCTGATTGCGGTTATTCTTCTGGGTACGGCGTTAATGATTGTAGTGAAGTTTGCCATGAAGTACTTCGGTCAGTTGTTTGAGAAGTATGATGAATTAAATGCCAGTGTTCAGGAAAATATTGCGGCAGAACGTGTGGTAAAGGCCTATGTGCGTGAGGATTATGAAACGGATAAGTTTCACAAAGCCAGCGGAAATATCTATAAGATGGGTATGAGAGCAGAAAAGATTGTAATCCTGAATTCCCCATTGATGCAGTTCACCGTATACAGCTGTATTCTGTTAATCAGCTGGATTGGTGCGAAGATGATTGTGGGCAGCGAGCTTTCCACCGGTAATCTGACTACATTGCTTTCCTATTGTATGAATATTCTGATGAGCTTAATGATGCTTTCCATGGTATTTGTCATGATTACCATGAGCGTGGCCAGCGCAAAGCGTATTTGCGAGGTATTAAATGAGGAGAGCAGCATTCAGAACCCTGCGGAGCCGGTGTATAAGGTGGAAGACGGAAGTATCCGCTTTGAGGATGTTGTGCTTCGCTACAATGAAAACAGCGAGAGGCCTGTATTGGACCATATCAATCTGGATATTGCTTCCGGAGAGACCATTGGTATTATGGGTGGCACGGGCAGCTCCAAGACCAGTCTGGTGAACTTGATCAGCCGACTCTACGATGTCTCCTCAGGTGCAGTGTATGTGGGCGGTAAGGATGTAAGAAGCTATGATTTGGACAGCCTGCGTAACCAGGTATCCGTTGTGCTGCAGAAGAATGTCCTCTTTTCCGGTACCATTCTGGAGAATCTTCGCTGGGGAGATGAGAATGCCAGCGAGGAAGAGTGCAGGAGAGCATGCGAGCTTGCATGTGCCAGCGAGTTTATCGAAAAGATGCCGGAGGGCTACAATACCTATATTGAGCAGGGTGGTTCCAATGTATCAGGTGGGCAGAAACAGAGATTATGTATTGCCAGGGCTCTGTTAAAGAAGCCTAAGGTATTGATTTTGGATGACAGCACCAGCGCGGTGGATACTGCAACAGACGCGAAGATTCGAAAAGCGTTTGCTGAGGCAATCCCCAACACCACCAAGCTGATTATTGCCCAGCGTATTTCCAGTATAGAACATGCAGACCGGATTATTGTTATGAATGAAGGTCACGTGGATGGGGTTGGTACCCATGAGGAATTACTTGCCACTAACGCTATTTACCGTGAAGTGTATGAGGCACAGACCGGGGGCAGTGGTGACTTTGATGAAAAAGAGAAAGGAGATGAGGCATAATGGCAGAGGAAAGAAATGAGGGAAAGCCGGTAAAGGGACCCATGGGGAAACCGCCCAGAGGAGTGAGAGGTCCCAGGATTGAAAACCCAGGTAAAGTATTTATGCGCCTGCTCAAATACGTGTGCAGGTATTATGGTATTCATTATATTCTGGTCATACTCTTCATTTTTATCAGTGTGTTGGCCAATGTCCAGGGAACCATGTTTATCCAGACATTGATTGATGATTATATTCAGCCTCTTCTGCTTACGGATACACCGGACTTCAGCGGTTTGCTCCATGCAATTACCAGGGTGGCGGTGTTTTACGGAATTGGCGTAATTGCTACGTATGCGCAGAACAGAATCATGATTACCGTGACACAGGGTACCATGAGACGTCTCAGGGATGATATGTTTGCTCATATGGAGAAGCTTCCCATCCGGTATTTTGATACCCATTCCCATGGCGATATTATGTCCATGTATACCAATGATGTGGATACCCTGAGACAGTTAATCAGCCAGAGTATTCCGCAGATGGTGAACAGCAGCATTACCATAGTAAGCGTGTTTATCAGTATGGTCGTACTCAATGTTCCGCTGACTGTTCTGACCATTGCAATGGTATTTGTCATGCTGCTTTTCTCCGGAAAGATTGCAGGCTTAAGCGGCAGTAATTTTGTGAGACAGCAGAAGAGCATCGGACGGGTGAACGGTTATATTGAAGAGATGATGGAAGGACAGAAGGTGGTGAAGGTCTTCTGCCATGAAAATCAGAGCATTGATGAGTTCGTAAAGCTGAACGACGAACTGTTTGACAGCGCCTACAAGGCAAATAAATTTGCAAACATTATGATGCCCATCAATGCCCAGATTGGCAATCTGAGCTATGTGCTGTGCGCATGTGTGGGTGGTCTTCTGGCACTGAATCATGTGGGCGGCTTCTCCATCGGCGGACTGGCCAGCTTCCTTACCTTCAACAAGAGCTTCAATATGCCCATCAATCAGGTGAGCATGCAGCTCAACAGTATTGTAATGGCTATGGCCGGAGCAAAACGGGTGTTTGATTTACTGGATGAGAAGCCTGAAGTGGATGAGGGCTATGTCACACTGGTTCGCGCCAGAAGGGAAGACGGAAAAATTGTTGAGTGTGACGAGCGTACAGGTCTCTGGGCCTGGAAGCATGAGCATCAGGCAGACGGCAGCGTGGATTATGTAGAGCTTCAGGGTGAGGTGGTATTCGATGATGTAGACTTTGGATATACCGATGACAAGATGGTACTTCACAATGTGGATTTGTTTGCACATCCCGGGCAGAAAATTGCGTTTGTCGGTTCTACCGGAGCCGGAAAGACTACCATTACCAATCTGATCAATCGCTTTTACGATATTCAGGATGGCAAGATCCGTTATGACGGAATCAATATCAACAAGATAAAGAAAGCGGATTTGAGAAGATCCCTTGGTATCGTATTGCAGGATACTCATCTGTTTACCGCTTCCGTAATGGATAATATTCGTTTCGGTAAGCTGGATGCAACGGATGAAGAGGTCATTGCAGCTGCTAAGCTGGCCAATGCAGATGGCTTTATCAAGCAGCTTCCCGACGGCTACCAGACCATTCTGACCGGTGACGGTTCCAATCTAAGCCAGGGTCAGAGGCAGCTTCTCTCCATTGCAAGAGCTGCCGTAGCAGATCCGCCTGTATTGATTTTGGATGAGGCGACCAGCTCCATTGATACCCGTACCGAGAAGATTGTACAGGATGGAATGGATAAGCTGATGAA
>CALYSH010000073.1 GCA_945485625.1 uncultured Lachnospiraceae bacterium
GTCCACACCGTTATCCTCGGGAGCTTCTTCATCAAATTTATAATCCTTACCGGGCAGAACTGCATTCAGGATAATACCTACCAGAGCTCCTACTGCCAGACCGGAAAGGCTGATGGTCAGAGAACCGAGGCTGAAGGAAATCGCACCTGCATCACTGTAGGTGATACCGATGGAAAGTACCAGAATCAAAGCTGCAATCAGGACATTTCTGGTCTTTGCGAAATCTACATGAGTCTCAACAATGTTACGGACACCTACTGCAGAAATCATACCGTAAAGTACCAGGGATACACCACCAACGGTTGCGGTAGGCATACATCCAATGATTGCCGCAATCTTGGGTGAGAAGGAGAACAGGATAGCAAACGCTGCTGCAATACGAATTACAATGGGATCAAACACCTTGGTCAGGGAAAGAACACCGGTATTCTCACCGTAGGTGGTATTTGCAGGAGCTCCGAACAGGGAAGCAAGAATGGTTGCAAGACCATCACCCAACAGTGTTCTGTGAAGTCCGGGATCCTTGATGTAGTTCTTACCAACGGTGGAAGAAATGGCGGACATATCACCGATATGCTCTACCATGGTTGCCAGAGCGATGGGCATAATGGTGATAACGGAGGTAATAATCAGGGAAACATTTCCACCGGCAAAGATGGAGAAAGCAGTGGCTTCCCAGTGAATGGGAATACCAAACCAGGCAGCATCCGCAACAGAGGAGAAATCCACTTTGCCCATAACTGCTGCCAAAAGATAGGAACCGATTACACCGATAATGATAGGAACGATCTTAATCATTCCCTTGCCCCAGATGTTGCAGATTACCACAAGTGCAATCGCCACAATGGCAATGAGCCAGTCGGCGGAGCAGTTATTCACCGCAGATTTGGAAAGATTCAGACCGATTGCAATAATGATGGGTCCGGTAACAATGGGAGGGAAAAAGCTCATTACCTTGCTTGTACCGAAAATCTTAATCAAAAGAGCCAATACCAGATACAATAATCCGGCGCAGGCAACGCCGAAGCAGGCGTAGGGCAGCATGGCCTTATTCGGCATATCGTCAATCATGGGAGCAATGGCTGCATAGCCTCCCAGGAATGCGAAGGATGATCCTAAGAAGGCGGGAACCTTTCCCTTGGTCAACAGATGGAACAACAGAGTTCCGAGACCGGCAAACAACAGGGTTGTGGATACATCCAGTCCGGTCAGCATGGGTACCAGAATGGTAGCTCCAAACATTGCGAACATGTGCTGAACACCCAGAATCAGCATCTTGGGTACACCGAGGGTTTTGGCATCATAGATGCCGCTGTTGCCCAGTGCAGCTTTTTTTTCACTCATGAATTTTTCCTCCTGTACTGCAGAACAGCAGGGCGAGCCCTGCAATTCTAAATTTTTTATAAATTTCCTATTCCACAATATCATGTGGGAGAGAATACGTCAAGCGCTACTTCTGGTGTCTTTCAAACGCTGCACTTGTTTTTTTTCTGCATATCCTATAAAATGAAAGAAACATTACATTTCACCCGGGAGGATACCAATGAAAGAACAATTATACACCATTCCACTAAATGATGCGGTAAATGCAAACGATGAATGTCCCTTCTGCTTTATTGAACGTAAGCTGGAGCAGGATCTGATGGACTTCGTATTGGGCAGCGGTTCCTCCTATATGGAATCCGATGTACGTGAAATGACTGACAACGCAGGATTCTGTCGTGCACATTTCCAAAAAATGTTTGATTACGGCAACACCCTGGGAAATGCCTGGATCTTAAAAACCCACTATAAGCAGATGATCCGGGAGATGGAAAAGACCTTCAAGGGCTTTACCCCCGGTAAGGGAGGCATGAAGCTGTTTGGCAAGTCTTCCGAGTCCAACTCCATCGCGGCCTGGGTTCACCAGAAGGAGAAATCCTGCTATATCTGTAACCAGTACAAGGACACTTACGCGCGCTACCTGGATACCTTCTTCTATCTCTATAAACAGGACAGTGAATTTCCCGCAAAAATAGCTGCCTCCAAAGGTTTCTGCCTGCATCATTTTGCAGACCTCTGTGAAGCAGCCGACAGTTCCCTTTCCGGCAAGGACTTAGAATCCTTCTATAAGATGATTCTCCCTTTGATGAGTGAGAACATGGCACGTCTGGGAGAGGATGTATCCTGGCTGGTGGAAAAGTTTGACTACCAGAACAAGGATGCGGACTGGAAGAATTCAAAGGATGCCATCCAGCGCGGCATGCAGAAGCTAAAGGGCGGCTATCCCGCAGATGCCCCCTATAAGATGAGCAAATAAATCATTCCGACTGACCATAAAGCCTGATGTTATGATACTCAGCCAATTCCTCACAGGAGTCCTCCGGAGGCGTTGCCGAGAGATATAACAGTCGGGCTTTTTTGTTTTCTGATTCATAAATCTCTTTTATCTCGGAAGCTGATACCGGGTTCAAATGGTAATACATATCCTGAATGGTGTTCTTAAAATCAAAGGCATTGTCAATACGCATCATCACCAGACGTTCCTCCCCCGAACTCTGATATACCAGTTCAAAGAACTGCTCTTCCTCCAAAAACTGTTCCCCCAGACTATAAAGCATTTCATAATAATCGGTCATGGACCTGAGGCCGTCATAATCTCCGCAGCAGGCTATTGCCAGACATACTCCTGCCAGGCCTGCGTATTCCTTCACAATCAGCTCCGTGGATTTGGTGCTCAGCTTCCAATGTACCTTCGTTAAGGGATCCCCTTCCCGGTATTCCCGAAGCTCTTTAATCTCCGATACATCCTGTCCGGCATTGGGGTCTGTTTCTGCATCCTCCCTGGAGAACAGGCTTTCCTTCTCCACCGGAAACTCCTCCCATATCCTCTCCGGCAGCACCAGAATATCTGCAGTGGGCATTTCCTCCGGTCCTTTGGCGAAAAATCCAAATGGGTCATACACCCGAATTTCCTCACAGGTAATACGATAAACTCCACAATAAGTCAGCTTCACAGAAAAGCCGTATTCCTGTTCACCGGCGGAAGCACTGTAGCTATCCGTCAGGAAATGCTTTTTATCCTCACCTATATTTCCTATGGAATAACGAACTGTAATCCGCGGAAACATACAAAACCGCTTACAGGTAATCCGGAAACGAATCCCGGTGTTATCCCCCAGGGATACTACCTCCTCCCCGGGTACCAGTGTAAAATCCGGTAACGGGAAGCCACGATACAGCATTGCAAGAGAAACCGCAAAAGACACACCCATGGCAAACAAAAGCAGAAGATAAATCCTTCTGTGATGAAACCAGAACAAAAAGCACAGGAGTGCAAAAAGAAGCACAAATCCTGTCAGTCTCTTCCAATTGATTTTCACCTGTTCTTCCCTCCCTTCGAATCGTTGTCAGACAGTATTACATCTTAGGCAGCTCTGTATTTTTCAGTACCTCAGCAAGCACATCATCCGTTGTTAATTTCATGGCCTTCGCCCGGGGCGAAAGTACCAGGCGATGGGCACAGACCGCACTTATGTTTCGAAACACATCATCCGGAATGACAAAATCCCTGCCCGCCACATATGCAGCAGCCTTGGCCATATCAAATAATGCTATCGTTCCTCTGGGACTTACTCCCAGACTTACCAGATTATGTTCTCTGGTGTTCTCGCAGAAACGAACGATAAAATCCGCAATCTCGTCATCCACATGAACCTGCTTCACACGCTCTTTTGCTTCTAAGAATTCCTCCACCGACAGTACCGGCGAAATCTCCGGCCTTCTGCCTGCATTTCCGGTCAGGATGTCTACCGCCGCCCGGTGATCCGGATAACCCAAGGAACGGCATATGATAAAGCGGTCCAACTGGGATTCCGGGAGCTTCTGCGTCCCCGCGGAACCGAAGGGATTCTGAGTAGCCAAAACAATGAAAGGATTGGGCAGCATACGGGTCACACCATCCACCGTTGCTCTTCCCTCCTCCATGACCTCCAGCAGGGCAGACTGGGTTTTGGGCGAGGTCCGGTTGATTTCATCTGCAAGCAGGAAATTGCAATATACGCACCCCTCCCGATACTCAAACTGTCCTGTTTTGTTATTGTACATATTAAATCCGACCAAATCGCTGGGCAGAACGTCCGGTGTAAACTGAACCCTGCGATAGTTCAGGGAAAAAGCCCCGGACAGGGCTACCGCCAAGGTGGTTTTTCCAACCCCGGGGATATCCTCCAGCAAAATATGCCCGCCTGCCAGCATAGCGGTGATAACGGATACGATTACGTCGTCCTTTCCCTTTATGGCTTTCTTGACTTCCGCCAGCAAACGCTCAATCTTTTCATTTCTTCCACGCATTTCGCTCATTTCCTTTTCCCCCGTCTAACGATATAGTGTAAAGTAGTATACTTGATATAACAAACGTTTTGCCGTCCGTTGATGCTTTATTACCTGTTTTAGAATCCTGCGATAGTGTATGGTCAGATCATGAAGATTCCCTGTGGATTCTTTGGCATATAAATAATTCAGACAACCCGAAAGATATTCCTTAGCCTCCCCGGCCTCCACCTGAAAATCATCACACAGCAGGGTATACATCCGTTCATGTCCAATGATTTCTCCCCGGAGTTTCCCGGAGACTGTCCCATTCCGATTCCTTAACGCTTCCCTTACCAGATCTACCAGTTTCCGATACTGATAGATCACTCTCTTCTGGCCCCTTCGATAATACATCCGGTAGCTTAGAACGAATTTCATCAGAAGCAGACAAAACAGGAAAATCAGAAGCAAAAGTCCAAAGAAATGGGAAGCTGCCGAAGACAGGACGGTCTTGACCTTCTGTGGGAAGCTCTGGTTTGCAATGTCCCTGATGGTCTCCAACACGTTGGTTCCCCCCTCCGACAATGCTCCACCGATTGCATTCAACCGGCTTAAGAAATCCGGTCCTGCACCGGACACATTCTGTCCTACAGTAAACTCAGCCGGCACCCATCCGAATCCATCCAGATAGACCTCCACCCAGGCATGGGCATTTTCATCCGTCACTTCTATTGTCACCGCGTCTTCAAAGCTCAGACTGTTGTATCCGGAATACCAATCACCGCCTGCCGGCAACACCTGCCCGGAATCGGCAAAGAGTACCGCATCCTCATATACCCGATTATCAAAGCAATATCCTTCCGCATATCGGGCTGGGATTCCCATGGTCCGGAGAAGGAGACATGCCGCGGAGGCAAAATGAACACAAAAGCCCTGTTTTTTCTCCTGCAGAAAATACAATACAAAATCCTTGCCCCCGGGTGTGGCTCCGGGACTTAAGGTATATTCACATTCCCTGCCCAGATACAGCCGAATCTGATTCATCACCTGAAGGGTATTTCCACCAAAATCTTCTGTGTCACAGATAGCCTGAAGCTCCTCTTCAATTTCCACGGGCACCTGTAAATATACACTGCCCACAAAAGCCTCATCCCGGTCTTTGGCCGCTTCCTCCCGATACACCTCATCCTCCCGGTACAGCAGGGGATAATACTCATAGGTCACCTCCCTGCCAATGGGAATTCGTTGTACTTCCCCGGGCACATCCATATAATAGGGATAAATGGAAAACAATGCACCGGCATCCACATTTCGAATGGACATCCCTGCCCTGGCCGCTTTTCCCTCTCCCTGCTCATACTCCCTTCTCAAACGGGTATATGTTTCCCCATAGCCTTGTTCCTCTTCCGAATAGAGCTCCAGAAGCCCATCCGGCTTCATCCACTTCCTTTCTGCTCCATTGTACCAGGGTGCGGTATATGTGGGGAGATACACCGCATTCCGGGTGTAGGGAACAAAGGTGATTTCCAAATCCGTGTTTCCATCAAAAAAGATGGAATTCACATTTCCGAAGGAACCATCACTCATTCCTCCCGTATTGTCCCGGTTCCGAAAGAACAAGGCCGTAATACCATGCCAGGCTACATTATAGACCACATCATCCGTCTCTCTCTTCCATTCCGAACCGGATCCGGGTCCGTAACGTCTTGGCTGAACATAATCCGCTAGCAGAAACAGACCGGATACAAGAATCAGAAACGCAACGGTCAAAAGAATACCTGCTTTTCTTCCCAATCTTCTGCTCTGCAGGAAAAGCATTCCCTTGCGAACGGCAAACCGGTCATGTTTTTTGTAATCAGCCGGAACATCATCATTCTGTCTGGTGAAAACATACAAGACAACTGCTGCAATCAAAAGAAACGCATAGAAGGCCGGGAACGTGTCATCCAGATAAACAGAAATCTCCAAGAACAGGAGGAGATATAAAACAGGAACCACAAGAGATTTTCTTCTGGAAACCCACATATTCAAAAGGACGGCAGCAAGAACGCTGAACAGACAAATACAGGTAGCCACCGATATGGTTCTGTCAGGAAAATATTCTTTATAGACCCGGATACCGGGGAGCGGCATGATTCGATCGATTTTCGCGATAACAAGATTCATAATCGCGCTGAACCCGCTGTTTAATACCCGGTACATGCCAAAGGAGAAAAAGAAAAAGCCGAAAAGTAAAAGGATATAGCCCAGATTAAAGATGACCGGTCCCAGATAAAGCAAAGACAAATAAAGCGATATAAAGCCTTCAAACAATACAATCGCCGGAAAAACGCAGGGCAGTTCAAAGGCACTCACAAATATTCCGGTACTTCCCACCAGAAGCAGGAAGGTCAAAAGTGCATTCCAAAGGCAACGGCCTGTTTCCTCTCCCACACGCCTCTCCCTTGGAGAAAGCTGCGGAATGGAAATGCCCGAAGCACTCATTTTCTCTATGAAATTCCTAACCTTGGTTTCTTTCATACTGTAAGGCTTTCCTTTTTTCTAAGTTTATAATCAGTTTACAATATTTCTCTTTTCATTTCCACAAAATTGTATTAAAATGTATTACACAACAGTTCGTAAACACTTTGAGCTGTAGAGCATAATATGCAAGCAAGGGGGATACTTTATGGCAAAGAAGCTTGGAAAGGCATTATTGTTTACTACCGCAATCGGATTGGCTGCTGCGGCAGCGTATGTGTATTTCAAGAAAAAGAATGATATGTACTTCACAGAAATGGATGAAGATTTC
>CALYSH010000074.1 GCA_945485625.1 uncultured Lachnospiraceae bacterium
TATTTCCCCTGTTTTTACTGGGAACGGTGACGCCCTCCCTTGCAAAGTACACCATGGATAATCTGGAGGAAAACGGGAAAACCGTAGGAAATCTGGGGGCATTTAATACCATCGGAAGTATTATCGGTACCTTCTTACCTACCTTTGTGACAATTCCGGCAGTGGGAACCGCTATCACCTTTTTGATCTTTTCCGGCGTGCTTCTGCTTCTTTCGGTAGTGTATTTTGTCAGCGCGAAGGCCGGAACAAAAAAGGTTGTGGTCTCGGTGATCGCATTTGTGCTTTGCTCGGTGCTTGGCAGTACAAGCAGCTTTGCCTTCTGGAAGGATGATTTGGTGTATGAGGGAGAAAGCGTATACAATTATCTGCAGGTGGAGGAGGACGAGGATCAGGTGATTCTGTCCACCAATGTATTGTTTGGTGTGCAGTCCATCTATTTGAAGCACTCCGATTTGACGGGGATGTATTATGACTATGCCATGGCGGCCCCGTTTATGTGTGAGAGGATGAATACCGGAGAGAACCTGAACATCCTGGTATTGGGAATGGGTACCGGGACCTATGCAAGCCAATGCATGCGTTATCTGCCGGGTGTAACGGTGGAAGGTGTTGAAATCGATGAAAAGATTACGGAGCTTTCCACCGAATTTTTTGCGCTGGACCCCAAGGTTTCGGTAACAACCTATGATGGACGGGCATATCTGAATGCCGTTGATCAAAGATATGATGTGATTATGGTAGATGCCTATCAGGACATTACCATCCCTTTTCAGATGTCCTCTGTTGAGTTCTTTTCTCTGGTAAAGGAACATCTCACAGAGGATGGTGTCATGGTAGTCAATATGAATATGAAGGGAAGCGGGGAAGGCAATATCAATCAGTATCTGGCAGATACCATTTCCACCGTGTTTTCTCAGGTATATACGGTGGATGTACCCGGGGCCACCAACAGGGAGCTGTTTGCATCCAACAATCCGGATATGATGGAGGTGTTTGAGGGGAATCGCGAGAATGCCAATCCGGAAATCATGAAGGAATTATTGGCACGTGTAAAAGGGAGCCTGAAGGAGTACCGGGCAGGAAACTGTATCATGACGGATGATAAAGCACCGGTAGAGCTCCTTGGCATGCAGGTGATTGATGAAGTGATCCGGGATGAAATCGGTTATTACAAGGATATTTTTAAGAAGGAAGGAATTCAGGGGTTATTAAACCTCTGATTACGGAGGAAAACATACGATGGGAATCGTGGTGAGAAGGAAAAAAACGAATCCGATGCTTTGGATCATACCAGTTGTTTTGCTTTCCTTAGCCCTCCTGACGATTATCATAGCGGTGCATGTCCATGCATTTCAAAAGAGAAAATCCCCGGAGAAAGGAAAACAATTTGTATCCGTGACGGAAGAGATTACCGCAAAAGCTTATGTATGGCTGGAGCAGATTCAGGATATGAAGCTTAGCTATCCAGAGGTTCGCGATGCGGTTGGGGATGTAGAGATTCAGATTCAGAGGGTGAAAAAGCCGGATGGGGAAGCTTCAGTGGAGGTTGTAGTATCCTCCTATGAGGAAGCGGAAGAAAGTGCCCTTGACAGTCTGGAAGAGCTTTACCGCAGAGTATTGACACAGCGCCTAAAGGAGGCGGGATATGAAGGTACCTGTGAGCAGGCGGATTTGGACCGGATGATGCAGGAGGCATATGGGGTAACGGTATCGGAATACATAGAGCAGTGCGGAATTTCGCTATTGCCGACCGCGGAGGAGGTACAGAGGCGTATCGCCCGGGAGGTGGAATATGAGTAGAGTAAAGCGTCTGTCGGCTGTTCTGACGGCACTGCTTGTTTTGATTTGCTTTACAACACAGCCGTTTCCTGCGGAGGCCGCCTCTATGCAGTACCGCAGAAATATCCGTGTCGTAGTGGACGGAGCGGAAGTGTGCAGTATTCAGGCACTTGACGATGATTATGCCAACAATTTATACATATCGCTGAAGGGTCTGGCCATAGCCTTAAGTGGTTCTTCGAAGGCATATTCGGTTGTATTGGATGGGAATGGAATCCATATGACAACCGGAAGGAATGTCTCCGGAACGCCTGCACTATGGGGAAAGAATGCACTGGTTTCGGCGGTGCGGATGAACCTGAAGCGTACCACAATCTTTTTCGATGAAGCTCCCAGACGGTATTTTTCCTTTGTCATGGATAATGGGGCAAAGGAGCAGGATGCGTACCTGATGCCGGTGCAGTTGGGTATGCTTTTGGATATGAAAATAATCGTGGGGAAGGATGAGCTTGTGATTGACACCAATACTCCTTTCGCAGTAACGGAGGAGGATTTGAATGCATCCGGGTTTGCCCAGGATGTAAATTCCCTGCTGATCGGAGATGGTACCACCGGGGAAATTTATTATCAGGTGGATATGGACGAGGAAGTACCCATTGCCAGCACCACAAAGCTGATGACCTATTTTGTAACCATGGATGCTGTGGCAGCAGGGGAATGCAGCTTAGATGATTCTGTAACCATTTCCGTGGGAGCTGCCAGATTATCCCATGGATCGGACGGAGTGATCTCCTTGTCCGCAGGAAGTGAAATTCCGCTAAGCGAACTGATGAAAGGAATGCTGCTGCCCTCCAGTAACGAATGCGCCCTGGCCATTGCGGAGCATGTGGCAGGCAGTGAGGAAGCCTTTGTGGAACGGATGAACCGGAAGGCGAAGGAGCTGGAGCTGGAGCATGCAGTGTTTTACAATTGCCATGGGCTGCCGGTGTTTTCCGGACAGCTCTTTGCCGGAAAGATGCAAAACCATATGACGGCGGAGGAAATGTTTTGTTTGTGCTCCAGGCTGCTGGAGACCTATCCGGAGATTACGGAGATTACCGAAGCCAAGACCTTACATATGTCCGGACTGAATATCGACTTACATAATTCCAATTCCCTGTTGTACAACATGGAGGAGGTCAAGGGATTGAAAACAGGTACCACCAACAAGGCCGGTGCATGCCTGGTGACCTTCCTGCCGGTGGAGAAGGATGGCATCACTCACAATCTGTTCTGCATATTGTACGGTGCGGAGGGAGAAGCGGAGAGAATGTTGCTGTCGGAGATTTCTGCCAGGTATGGGAAGCAGTGTCTGTTGGAAGGCTTCCATGACGGCACGAAGGAGCAGGAGTGGGATATTCCGGATGACCCGGAGCAGGTCATTCAGAGGATTATTCGAATGAATTGCAAATAGGTACAAAGAGGAAGGAAAGAAGAATGAGCAGTCTGAAGCTATTGCGGATTGACAATGTATATTATATCGAGTTGGACGGAGAGCGGATTGCCATCGAGGAATGGGAGGCCGCGGAGATTGTGGCGGATCATGGGAAGGTCTATGATGCAGTCATTCGCCACAAGCGGAAGTTTGATTTTAATACGGCGGAAGACAACGGAGAGTTTTTTGCCGAAAGATAGCCGGAGACAGAGTTATAAGGGAAGAGTCATATTGGATAAATTTTTTTATCGTGACTCTTCCTTTTTGCTATAGAAAGTGCTATAATATCTCTAATTATGAAAAAAATGGGGAAGTAGGGCATTCGAAGAAAAGTGCTCCCCTTTTCCAATATGAATCCATACATTAAGGAGGACGATATATGTCACAGAGAACAGATATCCACAAAGTCTTAATTATTGGCTCCGGCCCCATTATTATCGGTCAGGCCTGTGAGTTTGACTATTCCGGAACCCAGGCTTGTAAAGCCCTGAGAAAGCTGGGATACCAGATTGTATTGGTAAACTCCAATCCTGCTACCATCATGACCGACCCGGAGACAGCGGATGTTACCTATATTGAGCCTTTGAACAAAGAGCGTCTGGAGCAGATTATTGCAAAGGAGCGTCCGGATGCAGTGCTCCCGAACCTGGGTGGACAGTCCGGTTTGAATCTTTGTGCAGAGCTGGCAAGTGCCGGTATCCTGGATAAGTACAATGTAAAGGTTATCGGTGTCCAGGTAGATGCCATTGAGCGTGGTGAGGACCGTGTAGAGTTTAAGAAGACGATGGATGAGCTGGGTATCAGTATGGCAAAGTCCGACGTAGCATATTCCGTAGAGGATGCTTTGCGGATTGCAGATGAATTGGGTTATCCCGTAGTACTTCGTCCCGCATACACCATGGGTGGTGCCGGCGGCGGACTGGTGTATAACAAGGAAGAACTGAAGACTGTCTGCGCAAGAGGCTTGCAGGCATCCCTGGTTGGTCAGGTACTGGTAGAGGAATCCGTACTTGGCTGGGAAGAGCTGGAGCTGGAGGTTGTCAGAGACTGCGATGGCAACATGATTACCGTCTGCTTTATCGAGAACATTGACCCCATCGGCGTTCATACCGGTGATTCCTTCTGCTCCGCGCCGATGCTGACCATTCCTGAGGATGTACAGAAGGAACTGCAGAGACAGGCCTACAGCATTGTAGATAAGGTACAGGTTATCGGCGGTACCAACGTACAGTTTGCCAGAAATCCCAAGGATGGCAGAATCATCGTTATCGAGATCAATCCCCGTACCTCCCGTTCCTCCGCTCTTGCAAGTAAGGCAACCGGTTTCCCCATTGCTCTGGTAAGTGCAATGCTGGCATCCGGCCTGAAGCTGTCCGAGATTCCCTGCGGAAAGTACGGTACCTTGGACAAGTACGTTCCGGACGGAGATTATGTAGTAATCAAGTTCGCCCGTTGGGCATTTGAGAAGTTCAAGGGCGTAGAAGATAAGCTGGGTACTCAGATGCGTGCAGTGGGCGAGGTTATGAGTATCGGTAAGAATTACAAGGAAGCATTCCAGAAGGCAATTCGAAGCCTTGAGACCGGACGTTACGGTCTTGGACATGTGGCAAAGCTGGAGGCAAAGACCAAAGAGCAGCTGCTTCTTATGCTGGCTACTCCTTCCAGCGAGAGACATTTCGCTATGTATGAGGCCTTGAAGAAGGGGGCTACCGTAGATGAGATTCATGAGCGCACCTTTGTAAAGAAGTATTTCATCGAGCAGATGAAGGAATTGGTTGAGGAGGAAGCTGCACTTTCCGCAGATAAGGGTTCCCTTCCCTCCGATGAAGTCCTGACCAAGGCGAAGAAGGATGGTTTCTCCGATAAGTACTTAAGCCAGCTGCTTGAGATTCCCGAGGCTGAGATTCGTGACAGAAGAATTACCATCGGTGTAGAAGAGACCTGGGAGGGCGTACATGTAAGCGGTACCGAAGACAGTGCTTATTACTTCTCCACCTACAACGGAACCGATAAGAACCCCATCCGCAACGAGAAGCCTAAGGTAATGATTTTAGGCGGTGGCCCCAACCGTATTGGTCAGGGTATCGAGTTTGACTACTGCTGCGTACACGCTTCTCTGGCACTGAAGAAGCTGGGCTTTGAGACCATTATCGTAAACTGTAATCCGGAGACCGTATCCACTGACTACGATACCTCCGATAAATTGTATTTTGAGCCCTTGACCCTGGAGGATGTACTGAGCATTTATAAGAAGGAGAAACCGGTAGGCGTCATTGCACAGTTTGGCGGACAGACTCCTTTGAACCTGGCAGCAGATTTGGAGAAGAACGGTGTGAAGATTCTTGGTACCGCTCCTGCAGTCATCGATCTGGCGGAGGACAGAGATTTGTTCCGCACTATGATGGATAAGCTGGAGATACCCATGCCGGAATCCGGAATGGCTACCACCGTGGATGAGGCACTTGAGATTGCCCATAAGATTGGCTATCCTGTTATGGTTCGTCCTTCCTACGTATTGGGCGGACGCGGTATGGAGGTCGTTTATGATGATGAGAACATGACCGCATATATGAATGCTGCGGTAGGTGTTACTCCCGACAGACCCATTCTGATCGACCGTTTCTTAAATCATGCCATGGAGTGTGAGGCAGATGCAATCAGCGATGGCACCCATGCGTTCGTGCCTGCCGTTATGGAGCATATTGAGCTGGCAGGTGTTCACTCCGGTGACTCCGCATGTATCATTCCTTCCAGACATATTTCCGAGAAGAATGTACAGATTATTAAGGAATACACCAGAAAGATTGCAGAGGAAATGCATGTACGCGGACTGATGAATATGCAGTATGCAATCGAGAATGATAAGGTATATGTTCTGGAGGCAAATCCCAGAGCATCCCGTACCGTTCCTCTGGTTTCCAAGGTATGTAATATCCGCATGGTACCTCTGGCTACCGATATCATTACCTCTGAGATCACCGGACGTCCTTCACCGGTACCGGAACTGAAGGAAAAGGATATTCCTTACTATGGCGTAAAGGAGGCAGTATTCCCCTTCAATATGTTCCAGGAGGTAGACCCTGTATTGGGACCTGAGATGCGCTCTACCGGTGAGGTTCTCGGCTTGTCCAAGTCCGTAGGTGAGGCATTTATTAAGGCGCAGGAGGCGACTCAGACCAGAATCCCCATGAGCGGAAGAGTTCTGATCAGTGTAAACAGGAAGGACAAGGACGAGGTTGTAGAGGTGGCGAAGCTCTTTGACCAGGCAGGCTTTGAAATTGTTGCAACCGACAATACCTGCAAGCTGATTAATGAAGCCGGTATTCCTGCTACTTTAGTGAAGAAGCTTTTTGAGGGACGCCCCAATATTCAGGATATGATTACCAACGGGGAAATCGATTTAATTATCAATTCCCCGGTAGGAGCAGACAGTGTGCATGATGACAGCTACTTAAGAAAGGCTGCCATCAAGGCGAAGATTCCTTACATGACCACCATCGCTGCTGCAAAGGCTACCGCGGAGGGTATCTTAAGCGTGCAGAAGGTGGGCAGCAATGAGGTACATTCTCTTCAGTCCCTGCATTCAATGATAAAGGATAAATAATCAGTTCTTTGGGAGATACCTATGGTAAAAGACTTGATAAAGCTCTGTGAAGGCAGAGAAATCTATATTCAGACCCATAATTTTCCGGATCCGGATGCAATTGCTTCAGCCTATGGGCTGAAGCAATTGTTAAACTGTTTCAATATAAAATCCATTTTATGCTACGAAGGGAAAATTGATAAGCTCAGTACTTCCAAAATGCTTCAGA
>CALYSH010000075.1 GCA_945485625.1 uncultured Lachnospiraceae bacterium
AACTCATTCACTGTAATACCGAGAATCTGACACAAAGGTTCCATATAAATAACTTCCGGCAGACCATTCCCGCACTCCCACTTTGAAACTGTCTTTTCACTGATTTCCAATCTTATCGCAATGCCTTTTTTAAAAAGCCACGTTCTTTTCTTCGCTCTGCAATGAATTTTCCAATCTTAATTTGATTCATTTCTGTTCTCCCTTCATTATTGCCAAGTGGCATTGTTACCACTTCAAATATAGTAATAATACAACTTGACAATATGAATTGGAACTCACGCTCCGTAGAATGATGAAATGTCTGTTCTGTTACCGGCTCAACTCGATATCCGCCGGCTACAGCGATTTCCATATTTGTTTCCTCATATATTTCATAGGAGTATTCTAATTCATGCTCTACTCTTCTATTTTGCTCTGCAATTCATCCTCTGTAACATTCGCCCACAGCATCATATCGGCAATCGGTTTCTCCATGTTCACAATAGGAGAAATAAACAAAGCCTTAGAAATACTCTTTTCGGCAAGACATAGCCTTTGCTGTACGAATCAAAAAGACTCGGAAATTTCTGTCATCATAGTTTTCGTGTTTCATCAATTTTCCTGCTTTATCAGCATCTTCTTATACAATAAGTCAATGGCAAAGGCCCCTAAAGGAGCCGTAATCACAATCGCCAGAACGGCAACAGTCAAAATCGTTTCTCCGCAGGCAAAGCCCATAGCCAAAGGAATCCCTCCGATTGCGGCCTGAACCGTAGCCTTGGGTGTATAGGCAACCATGGCAAACAATCGCTCCTTCCAGTTCAGCTTTGTACCAAGCAGGCAGATGAACACGCCTGCCATCCGGAATACAAGTGCCCCGGCAATCAAAAGAACGGCCCGCACGCCAACCTTCCCGAGATAGCTTACATTCACACATGCTCCCACCAATACAAAAAGGAACACCTCGGCTGCGACCCAAAGCTTCCCATATTTTGCAGACAGACGCGAAGCAACCTCCCCCCGCTTCTGCCTCACTGCAATCCCTAAAAACATAATAGCGATCAGGGCCGAAAACGTGATCGATGTGTTCAAAGCATCCTCTGCCGCAACCAGGAGGAACGAAATACTGAGAATCAATAACACCTTAACGGTGTCCCGAATATGGATTTTCTGAAAATACAAGGACAATAAGCTACCGAGAAGCATACCGATTCCAATCCCCAGCAGGATGGATACCGGAATATTGATAAATCGAACCGGCGAAACGCCTTCTCCCTGCATCATTCCCACAAAAGTCGAGAACAGGACAATCACATATACATCATCCACGGAAGCTCCTGCCAGAATCAACTGTGGAATTCCCTCTCTTGTACCATATCCTTCCTCCATCAGCTTCACCATTCTGGGAACCACCACCGCCGGAGAAACCGCCGCGAGAACAGCTCCCAAAACAGCTGCCTCCAAAAGAGTCAATCCAAAAAGCCTCGGCGCAAGCAAAAGCATTCCAAACAATTCAAAGGTGGCCGGAAGAAAACACATAAAAATCGCCGGTCTCCCCAATTTCTTCAACACGGAAATATCAAGTCCCAGCCCGGCTCTGGTCAGGATAACCACCAGTGCAATCTTCCGCAGCTGTGCTGAAATACCCAATATACTTTCATCCAGCAGATTCATAACATAAGGTCCCAAAACAATTCCGGTGAGCAGCATTCCCAACAGAGCCGGAAGCTTCACCTTGCGGCAAATCCACCCCATGAACATCCCTACCAATAAGATTAATGCAATACTGAGCAACATAACTTCTCCTCCGTTGTAAAAAGACATATTGGCACTTCCATTCGGCATATCAAAACAACACCCCGGTCCATCAGCCGGGGTGCATACAACATACTATTGCAATTTAACGGTACAGGTCTTATCCGGATTTTTCAAACGCAACACAATGGTTTCGATTCCCTCTATCACATCCGGATTTGCTTCCGGGTCAACTTCCGTAATCAATACCAGTTCGGTAGAACTGTTTGCCGAAATATCACCGCGGAAGGTTGACAGGTCCTTCAACAGAAGCGTCAACAAAATCCCCTTCTTAAAGGATTGGTTTACCTCAATCTTATAAGAGGCATTCATCCCCATGATATCGAGCGATTGCTTTTCCCCTGTATGATTGGTTACATCAAAGCATAATATCAACAGTTTTTTACCCGGCGCAGCATCCAGGGACATAATCTCTTCACTTCCATCATCGGGGTAAGTCTTTGTAAGCCTTGCACCGGTATACTCGATTGAAATTCCCTCCGGCAGGACAAAGAAATCCTCCAGCTTGTCATATTTTACTTCCACAGGCTTTTTGTCCGGATTATTGCCGGTATCGCCCTCCGGCTGTGTCTCACTATCCTCCGGCTTTTCTTGTGCTTCCTCCTGGGCCTGTCTCAATGCTTCCAGCTCCGCCTGTTTCTTATCGTATGCTTCCACATCCTCTCTGGGTAACAACCGAATCCGATTATTGGCATCATATTTCACCAGAAGAAGACCGGCATACTCACCCACAGCATCCATCTGCTCATCGGTCAAATCAGGCATCTGAGCTCCGCATCCTGTCAACAAAAAAACAAAACATATGAAAAACAGTCCGCTCAAAAATCTCTTTTTCACGTATCATCCCTCAATAAATACATTTCAAACTTCGAAGCATCCTGCTCACGACAGTTTACCTGCATCACGATTCCATCCTCCCGGTATTCCCGGCCTTCCACCGTGGCATACCGATTGAAATAATCAACGATGTCACCTCTATCATAGGGTATCCGCAGAGTACAGTCAATATTTTTTGCGTAAATAATCTGCTGAATCAAACGGACCAGACCCCTGACCGACTGTTCATCCCTTGCAGAAAGATAAATCACCGGATTGCGTGCATCGGAATGTCCGGACGCAAAAGAAGCCCCCTCCTTTACCACAGGGAAATCAGTAACACCACATAAATCCGCCTTATTATACACCACAATCTGCGGAATATCCCCGGCTCCCAATTCACGCAAAGTATCTGCTGTCACCGCCATATGCTGCTTATAGTTTTCGTCCGAAAAATCCACCACATGGAGCAAAAGATCTGCGTACAGCACCTCTTCCAGGGTAGAATGAAAAGCCTTAACCAGACTATGCGGAAGCTTATTGATAAAGCCCACCGTATCCGCCAAGTAAAACGGCTTGTGATTTCCCGTTTCGATATAACGCACATTGGTTTCAAGCGTTGCAAAAAGCATGTCCTTTTCCAGGACCTTTTTTTCTTCCCTTTTACAGAATAAATCAACCATATGATTCAATAAGGTAGATTTTCCGGCATTGGTATAACCAACCAATGCCACCTGGGGAATATTCGAAGCATCTCTCCTCTTTCTCTGGGTCATGCGGTTGGAGGCAATATTACTTAATTCCTTCTCCAGTTCACTGATCCGATGTTCAATCTTTCGACGGTCCAGCTCCAGCTTTTTTTCTCCCACACCCTTATTACTCATGCTTCCGCTGGCACCACCCTGGCGTCCAAGGGACTCCCGCATTCCAACCAACCGGGGCAGCATATACTTCAAGCGGGCTGTTTCCACCTGCAGCTTTGCCTCCCTGGTCTGGGCACGGGTTGCAAAAATATCCAGAATGAGATTGGTACGGTCGCTTACTGCCAGGTCCAGTTCCTTCACCAGGTTCCGAATCTGGGACGGAGACAGGGCATTGTCAAACACCACCTCTGTTGCCTCCCGGGTCCTGGCAAACTCCTTTACCTCCTCAACCTTACCGACACCGATATAAAACGCCTTATGGATTTCCGGAGCACGCTGGGTAATGATTCCCACCACCTTTTTATTGCATGCCTCCGCAAGGCTTTTCAATTCCTCCATGGAATGCTCAAACTCTTTCTCTTCCCCGGTATCCAGTCCAACCAATATCACTCTATCCTGTTCCTGTTGTCCGTATTCAATCATTTTTCTTCAAGCTCCTCTACCGTGCATCCAGTTCAAACCAAAAGAGCACTCCGTTTGAGAAATTTTCCACTCCGAACCTTTGATTCATTGCTTCCATATCCGCTTTCACAATGGATAAACCGATTCCGCTTCCACCATATTCCCGTGTTCTGGCCTTATCCACCTTGTAAAACTTATCCCACAGATAAGGAAGGGACTCCTCCGGAATCGGCAAACCGGTATTGAATACCTTGATACGCACCTTCCCATCCAGAGGTTCTGCATCCACCTCAATGAAGCATTCCTCCCCGGCACAATGATTCACTGCATTGGTGAAATAATTCATAAACACTTCCTCGGTCTTCAACTCATCCGCCCATACATATTGGGGTCCCCGTTCCTTCAGGCGCACCGGAATCTCCCTGGATTTCGTCAGAATATCAGTGGACTGGATACAGTTTTGTATCATGGCATACACGTCAAACCGCTCCATTTCCACCACATCATTTCCGAATTCCAGGCGATTCAGTGTCAGAAGCTTCTGAACCATATCATTCATCTTGCCGGCTTCATCCACAATGACATCACAATAAAATTTCTGGCTCTCCGGATCCTGACTGATACCGTCCCGAAGTCCCTCCGCATATCCCTGAATCAGGGCAATGGGTGTTTTCAGCTCATGTGAAACGTTGGAAAGGAACTCCTTACGCATTGCATCAATCTGCTCTTTTTTCTCAATATCCCTCTGCAGCTCATTATTTGCTGTCTTTAACTCCGAAATGGATCTTTCCAGTGTTTCGGAAAGGAGGTTCATGTTTTCCCCCAGCAAATCCAATTCATTGTTGGCTTTTTCACCATATTTCGCTTCGAAATCCAAATGAACCATCTTTTCGGAAATATTACGCAGGCTTAAAATCGGTTTGGTCATCCGCGCAGTAATAAACCACACAAGAAATGCACCCACAGTTGTTCCCAGGATTCCGATATATATCCAAAACCGATTGGCCACGGTCGCACTTTCCCGGATACTTTCCAGGGGAGTCCGGATAATAAAGGATATTCCCGTTTCCAATCTCCCATACATTTCCAGATATTCATTCTGCTGAAAGCCGGCCCTTTGAAGGATATATTCCTCCTTTTCCTCCAGCACCGTAACCGGCTCACGGCTCAGGTTAAAAATATAGCCCAAAAGCCGCATTTCTAACCGTTCTCCTCCATTTTCAGAGGCATATCGTGTATCGGAATTGGCGTCCATCACAAATACCGCAATGTTCGAATTATTGCAGAGTTCATTTAACTTCTCCCCAAATTCATCCGTATCGTACTGATTCTCGGCAGAAGCCTTGCGGATGGAATGAAAAGCCGAAAAAATCACCTTCTTCTTGCTCAGAAGATAATAGTCCTCCAGAAAAAACGAATTCACCAAAAAACAAAGCAGAATTACACCTGCCATTACCCCAATAAAAATAAAAGAAAACTGACGTCGAATGGAATGCTTTCCCATGATTTTACCCCTCACCATTACTTTCTCATTCCAATAGGGATTCTTAAAAAAAGCAAAAAACGACTTTGCAAAAAAATTGCAGGTCGTATTACTTTACTCACTGTCTGCGCATAACTTGTACCCCATGCCCCATATGGTTTTAATCAAATCTCCCTTTGCTCCCAGCTTGCTTCGAAGCTTCTTCACATGGGTATCAATGGTACGGGCATCTCCGAAATAATCATAATTCCAGACGCTGTTTAAAATCTTCTCACGGGACAGGGCAATGCCCTGATTCTCCAGGAAGAACTCCAACAGTTCAAACTCCTTATAGCTCAATTCCACAGGTGTGCCATCCGCAAGGACCTGATGAGCCGATTTATTCAGTACAAGTCCGTCGCATTCCAGGACCTCCTCCTGTCCCTTCTGCGCACTTCTGCGAAGGATTGCCTCCACCCGGGCCACCAGGATTTTCGGACTGAAGGGCTTGGAGATATATTCATCCACCCCCAGCTTAAAGCCCAATAGCTCGTCCTGCTCGTCGGATTTTGCAGTCAGCATAATAATCGGCACTTTGGAATACTCCCGGATTTCCTTACAAACCTGCCATCCATCCATTCTGGGCATCATTACATCCAGAATAATCAGGGAAATATCTCTGTTAGCATAGAATAAATCCAACGCTTTTTCTCCATCCTCTGCCTCAATCACATCATAATTACTTTTCGTCAGGAAATCCTTTACAAGCTTTCGCATTCTGCTTTCATCATCAACAACCATTATTTTCAAACGTTCCATACTCTATCCTCCATAGGGCTGCAAAAAACATTCATATACAGAATAACAGGAAAATTTGTCTAATTTGTGTCTATTCCTCAGGATAAATAGGATCTTCTAAATGATATTCCCGCTCCTTCTCACGAACTACCTGCTCCCGTTCCATCAGCTTCATTTCCCAGTCTGCATATTTATTCTGTAAAGCCTCCTCATAATTGAGAATATTGGGATTATTCGAATCCAGTGCAATCACAAACATTATAATCACAGCAATCACTAAAGCAATATTTGTAATAATGGATACCACGAAGCCTCCGGAAAGCTTTTTTGTTTTCTCCCCGGATTCCTCCTTCTGCTTCTCCCTTCTGACCGGAACAGAAGCAACCCTGTCTCCTTTTCCGGAAGGGATTGGGGAAACAGACTCCGGAGCAATTTCTTCCTGTGAAAGAAGATAATCCTGAAGCCGGTTCAGATAACATAATCCCGGCATGGATTGAAACACGCCTTCCTCTATGGCCTTTTCGTAGATTTTATGAATTTGTTCCGGCTTTGAATAATCCATCCGGGTTTCCATATACTCTATCTTTTTCACTTCCAGTGCGGAGCGCTTTGCGTCCTCTTCACTGTAATAAATAAATCCATCCTGAACATAAGTTGTGTGTTCCATCCGATGTAAATCCTCCAGGTTTGTTCACAAAACGCATCTATTCAAAACCTCATACGTATAACGAAAATCAACCGTCACACACGTGACGGTTGGTTTTTATTCTGTTCCATTATAACCACATGTCCGGTGGAAAATGGAGTAGACGGGAGTCGAACCCGTGTCCAAAAGCCCATTCCCTGTCCTTCTACTATCATAGT
>CALYSH010000076.1 GCA_945485625.1 uncultured Lachnospiraceae bacterium
GCCTGGGCAGCGAACATTTTGGCATAGATACCATCGGGCTTGTTCACCAGTTCACCGTGGGTACCGTATTCCTTCACATTTCCTTCCGAGAATACTGCAATCCTGTCGCAGAACTGACAGCTGGACAGTCTGTGGGAAATATAGATGGCGGTCTTACCCTTTACCAGTTCCTCAAAATGCTTGTATATTTCGTACTCCGCAATGGGGTCCAGAGCAGCGGTAGGCTCATCCAGTATGACTACGGGAGCATCCTTAATAAGGGCTCTGGCAATGGCCAGCTTCTGCTGCTCGCCGCCGGAGGGTTCAATGCCCTCCTGGTCAAACTGCTTAAACAAAACCGTATCCATTCCATTCTTGAAAGAATCCACCTTCTCTTCCATACCAATCTTTCGTAAGGTCTCCCTTGCCAGGGGTTCCTCCGTTTCCGGATTCATATCCTCCGAATCCTTCAGCAGCAGGTTTTCCTTGATCCGGAATGCAAAGAGCTTGAAATCCTGGAACACCGGAGCAAATACCTTCATGTATTCCGAATAGTCATACTCCTTGATATTGATTCCATCCATCCGGATTTCCCCTTCTGTAGGGTCATAGAGCCGGCACATCAGCTTCACCAGCGTGGTTTTTCCTGCACCGTTTAAGCCTACTACGGACAAATGCTCCCCTTCCCGGATGGTCAGGTTCACATGCTGCAGCACCTTTACCTCTGACCCGGGATAGGAGAAGGAAAGGTCCTTAAATTCAAATACGTGTTTTCCTTCCTTCACCGGAAGCTTCCCCTTTGGCATGGCAGGTGGATAATCCATAAATTTCACATACTCATTTGCATAATTGGACTTTTTCACCATTTCCTGATAGCAGAATACCATACTCTTCAGGGAACCGGTAAAGGTGCTGGCCGCATTGATCATCCGGATGCAGATTGCAATGGTCATTTTCCCCAGGATGGCCAGCGCACCCAGATAAAAGTAAATGGCTACATCATGCACAATCTGGGAGCCTTCCCGGAGGAGCTGATAGGGCAACTGCTTATTCGCAATCTGAATATTCTCCCGGTTCCACTCGTCCGTAAAGTGCTTCCATTTCTCCACCATCATATCCTTGGACTCGTACAGTCGGATATCCTTCCCGTAACGGAAATCCACCAGACTCCATCCCAGATACCCAAAGATCCGGTTGATTTTTGCCAGGTTCCGATAGCCCTCCTGTTCAATCCTGTTCAGCCTGTCATTCACCAATGTAGCAATAGCTACAATCACTGCAGCAATCACCAGAACCATGGGGGCATTAAGCAACAACAGCGCAACCACACCCAGTAAGGTAATCAGGTTGGAGAGGAAATTGAAGAACGGTTCCATCAATCCGTTCATACCGCCGGAATACCAGCTCATACCGTTCTTCGCCAGCTCCAGCTGGTCCAATGCCTTCTTATCCTCCGTCATCTGGAAGTCCAGCTCCATGATTCGCCTGCTCAATATCATATTGAAGTGATTCTCAAACTTCTGACCGTAACGCTCAATCACATTGCTCAGAGTACCATCTAATATACTCAACACAAACTCCAACAGCACCAGAGCCGCCGCCAGCCCGATCAACCGTTCCGGATTCCTGTCTCCCATCAGCTCCGCGATGATGGCAGGGATAAAATAGATGGAGAGGAAGGGTCGGATCGAAAGGATCAGCATCTTGGCCACCCGCACTGCGAAATATCCCTTATGGGTCCGCCAGGCTTCCGGGAGAAAATAACCATACACCTTTTTAATGACATTCTCTTTCTTCATGTGTATCCTCCCCCTTTCCGTCCTTTTCATAATACTGAGCCTGCACCTCAAACATCTTGGCGTATTCGCCCTGCTTCGCTAACAGCTCCTCATGGGTACCGTACTCTACAATCCGGCCATCCATAAACATGGCAATCCGGTCGCAGAAACGGGTGGAGGACAATCTGTGGGAGATATAAACCGCAGACTTTCCTTCCATCATTTTGTCAAAGTTCTGATACAGCTCGTATTCTGCCAAGGCATCCAGTGCGGCAGTAGGCTCATCCAGCACAATCACCGGCGCGTCCTTATACAACGCTCTGGCCAAAGCCAGCTTCTGCTTCTCACCGCCGGACAGATCCACACCATCCTCGTACAGAACCTTCAGAATTTCTGTATCAATCCCCTTTTCCAGAGCGTTTATCTTCTCTTCCATGCCGGCCTGAAGGAGGCATGCAAGAGCGCGCTCTCTGTCTGTCCGCTCCGGCTCCTTCATGGATACATTCTCAGCTAACGGAAACGCAAACAATTCCACATTTTGGAATACCGGTGCAAAGAGACGATAGTAATCCTTTCTGCGAAACCGCTTAATATTATAGCCATTCACCAGAATCTCTCCTCCGGTCACATCATACAAACGAAGCAGCAGCTTAATAAAGGTGGTTTTACCGGCACCGTTTAATCCAACCACTGCCAGTCTCTGACCTGCCGGGAAGGATAAATTCAAATGCTTGATGGTATCCTCCTTGGCTCCCTCATACCGGAAGCACACATCCCGGAATTCAAAATGGAACCTATCGCCCAATACACCGATGTCCAGACAATCCTCTTCCTTCTCTACCTCCAGATCCATGAAGGTTCGCAAATCGTCCACCATATTGGAGGCAAACTGGAGCTGTCCGAAGTTATCATAAAAGTCGGACAGCGCCTGGGAAAAGGCACCGCACAGTCCAAGATAAAGGGTGAAATCACCGATGCTCACACTCTCCTGCATGACCTGGGTAATCAGTATGTAGTACATCACCGCTGAGGCGATCAGGCTGGTGGAACAATAGATAAAGGAATGACGAAGCCAAAAGTTTCTGCTTCGATTGTACTTCTTCTGGTAATCTGCCAGAATCCCCTTCTGCTTCTTTAACAGCCAGGGTTTCAAAGAAAAGAGCCGGATGTCCTTGGCATAATCAAAATCCTGGGTGCAGCGCTCCATGTAGCTCATCTGTCTTCTGGTGGTGGAGGTGGCATCCCAGAAATGCTTTTTATCATCCCGGATGGACCATCTCTGGGAGCCATAGTTGATTAACATGGCCACCGTCAGTACCAGAAGCAGTCTGGGATCCAGTACAATGATGGTACTTGCCGTCACAATCATGGTCACAACCTGGGCCGCAACAATATACATCCGGTTCATCATACCCTCAAAGCCCTGCCAGTTCCCACCGAGGGCATTGCTGGCCCGTTGATGCAGATCCAGAATATGGGGCTGCTCCAGCATCTGATAATTCATGGACAACAGTTTATCGTTCTTCTCCGTAATCATCTGGAAACGGACAAATGTCATATTGAAATACACACGGTTGGATACAATGGTCTGACCTCCGATGGCAATCACCTCCACCAGTGCTACCACCGCAATGAGCTTCACCAGGGGCAAAAGCGCCGTGGTATTCATAGCCGCCTGTGCTTCAATCATATCCACCATAAATTTGCCGATATAGCTCCACAAATAACGCATTACGGATTGCGTGACTGCACCGAACACAAACATCAAAACCAGTATCTTCTTATACTTCCATATCTTCCGGAACAAAAACTTCAGATTTCCCATCAATCCGTAGCAGGTATGGGGAACCTTGTATTTTCCGTTTTCATCCCGTTCTCCCAGAAGCACGGTTTTATTCTCTTTCTTCTTCATTACAACCCCCTGTATTGATGAATATTTCCATCGTCAAAGCATGCAACTCATTATACACTATCAGGGTATTTATTGCCAAGTATTTTCTTTGGATATCAGGATTCATCTTTCGTCAACTCTCACCTATAAAGTGTCAAAAAGAATGGTTTGGTTAGGTTTTCATTTTCTCTTGTGATACTGTTGGGAGCTATGATATACCGGATTGTCTTCTTAGGGGATAAAATAAAAAATTAATAGAACCGGGCATTTATGGAATTCCAGCAAACACAAAAAACCTCAGAATGGATTTTGAGATTTTTACACTCAATACACACTCAGAGGTTTTTTTATATAAATGCTAATCCAGCAAGTCAATCTTTTCTAAAAGATAGCTTAATACAGTTTTCTCGTCTACAACTATTTTTGCCTGACATGCCATACCATTCATAAGAGTCGCCTCTTCACCATCTTTGCCTTTTAGAATCATGTTTTCACACTTTACTTTCACCAGATAGTAAGCATTTCCCTTACTTTGGTCAACAGAAATGTCCTTAGCTATATTTTCTACAGTTCCTTCAAAATACCCATATTCACTGGATGGATAAGCGGCGATTTCAAATTTTACCTCCTGTCCTTCTTTTATTTTGGCTATATCCGTATTTTCTACGTAGATTTCTGCATAATACTTTGATTCTGCCTCCGGATAGATGGTTCCAATAGCGGTTCCCTCCTGAATGAAGCTTCCGGTTTTCAATTCTTGGGAAAGATAAAAATATCCGGACACATTTGCCTTTACAATACAATTATTATTCCGGATATCATAGCTTTTTAAATAGGTCTCACATTCCTTTACCTTATCCTCATAGGTTAAAATTTCTGTTGCTATGTTTCCTTTTTCTGTAAGAATTGCAACCGTTTCCTTTGTTTCATTATCTACACCATTCACCGCATCTAACTGTAATTTTGCAGATGTCAAATTTGTTTCCAAAGATAAAATTGTATCATGATATCCTGAAATCTGTTGTTCAATGGTTGTAATCTGTTGTAATTCCAGATTCATTAAAGCTTGTGTTTTTTCTTTTTTTACAGAATCCCGTGCAGTAATCAAAGCATCTCTTTGTTTTTTCAGTGCTTGTACATCAACAGTAACATACGCCTCATTTTCATTTGCTATATCATTACCACTTACTGTTTCATCTCCGGTTGCAGATTCATCTTCTTTTGAAGCCTCGGCTTTTTTTATCTGCTCCTCATACTCGTTTATTTGCCTTTGGTACTCATTTATCTGATTGTCATACTGTAAGGCTGTGTAACTATAAGATGCAAGGTAACTGCTCACCATACTGCAATAAATACCTTCACTTGAATCAAAAGAATTATTCTGAGTCATAATGCATTGTTTTACCGTATTAAGCTTCTCAATCTTTTTATTATATTTCGCAATGGTTTCGGATATGGAATCTACATTGTCCTGATACAATGTAACCTGTCCGGCTGTATCGCTCTCACTTAAGTTTATATTGGCGTATAACAATTCCCTTCTATTTATAAACTCATCATAATATGCATTGTTCGATAATGCTTCTAAATCTGTCTTGTCACCATCGAGACTTTTCTCATATGCTGATAAAATTTCAAGTCGAGCATTTGCAGCTTCCAACTCATTTTGATAACGTAGAATCGTATCAGAAAGCTCGTCTATGGAAAGAACGTAGAGAACATCACCCTCTGTTACATACTGCCCGTTTTCTATATGAGATTCCTTTACACTTCCTGTAACACCACTACTGATTTCATAGACAGCAGTGCTTCCTTTAAATATACCGTTACTTTTTACTACAATATCCATCTTAAATAAAGCCATCCATAAAACTGCAACTACCAATATAATGAAAAAGAGGTATATGGTATATACCACAAAGCGGTTTGGTTTTGATTCATAGACTTCCGTGCTGTCGCTCATATCCTTCATATCTACAATGATTGGCTTCATACAACATCACCGCCTTCCGTTACGGTATTTTCATCCAAAGATTGCTGTTTCACAAGATATGCATATCTACCACCCAAGGCAATCAGTTCCCTATGGGTCCCCTGCTCCACAATCTTCCCTTTGTCCATCACATATATCCTGTCACAGTTCTTTATGGTGCTTAAGCGGTGTGCTATAAATATGGTGGTCATATCTTTTGCAAATTCGTGGATGGTTCTGTCAAGAGCACGCTCTGTAATAGCATCCAGATTGCTGGTTGCTTCATCTAGGATAAGAATATCCGGTTTCTTAAGCATCGCTCTTGCAATGGCAAGTCGCTGCCTCTGACCTCCGGAAAGATTCGTTCCGTTTTCTTCCAGTCTGGTTTCATAACGAAGTGGTAATTCGTTAATAAAATCATGTGCCTGTGCCATCTTGGAAGCTTCTATGATATCATCCATGGTTGCTTCATCCATACCCAGCGTCAGGTTTTCAAAAATTGTCCCACTAAACAAAAATGTTTCCTGCGGTATGTATGCTATTTTTTCTCTCAAACACTCCAACTGGATATCTTCAATATTATTTCCTTGGATTAGAATATCACCTGTTTCCGGTGCATAGAGATGGAGCAACAACTTGGAAAGTGTTGTCTTACCGGAACCACTTTCTCCTACAAATGCAATTTTCTGCCCTTTCTCTATCCTAAGGTTAATATTCTCAAGCACCAATTTTCTGGTTCCATATCGGAAATTTAAATTTTTGATTTCAATATCGCCGGACAGACTCGTTGGTGAAAGCTTACGGTATTCTGCCTCTGTCTTTTCTGCTTCCAAATCTAATATCTCTCCCAAGCGGTCAGCGGCTACCACAGCTGTCTGCATCTGCGGTTGGAGATTAATCAGGTTCTTTACAGGGTCAAGGAAATATGCAAGTAGCGAATTAAAGGTAATCAGCGCACCGATAGTCATATCTCCATTGATGACACTTACACCACCTACCCAGAGAATTATAATTCCGCCGACTAACTCCACAAAAGCCTTTAACGAAGATTGCAGGTTACTAACCCATGATAAATCAAAAATACTGCGAAGTAAACGGACAAATTTAATCTCTGTTTCCCTATTTGCTTTTCGTTCCGCATTGTATGCTTTTACTGTCTGAATGCCATTTAAGGATTCCACCATATAAGAGGTGAGTTGGGCATTATCCTCCATCTGCTTGCGGTTCAGTTTTTCATACCACTTATGAAAACACGCTACTATAATCGCATACAAAGCAACAATTATTACGGTTATTCCAAACAGCTTTGCATTCTGCATATACAAAATAACGGCACCTGCAACTGCC
>CALYSH010000077.1 GCA_945485625.1 uncultured Lachnospiraceae bacterium
CACCATACCAAAGGCCAAAAAATGAACAACGCAAAAGAGACACACACACCAGGCTGCCACCGCCATTGATACATAAGAAGCCAAAGCCGCCTTTCCTTCCCCTTCCTTCTTCTTGCCAAGTGCCCACAGCGTAAACCGATACAGCTCCCAAAGCAGATAGGGAGCTGCCACAAACCAGTTATTGATTGCCGGGTAAAGGCCGTTATTACTCCCTATCGGGGTTAATAACAATATCAAAATAACCAGTATACTGAGAAGCTTCTCTTCCTTGGGTACTCCTCTTTGTATGATACGAACAAAGGCAACTGCAAAAAGAAAGAACATGCAAAGAATGGCCGGCATCAGCATTGCATCATAGGAATAAAGACGGAAGGAGCAGAATTTATTCCGGTATAGCCATACAAAGAGACCGGAAATGATTCCTGCAAAGCCCAACCTGCCAATCCACACAAAGCATACCTGCAGCACTCTCTGTTTTCTCAGAATCCGCCCGGACAAATACCTTACTCCGAACATCAGCAAAATAGCTGCGACAACGAAAACTGCAATTCGAATGACCCAATACAACATATTCACATATGGAATAATGATTCCTCGCAGCATGGACACCGGTGAATAATCCGCCGCACTGTCCGTCATGGAAAAAAGACGTGAAATTGCATTGCCGTATTCACCGATTCCGTAACGAAGCGCAATCCACAGGAACCAGACAGCCACGCCGGACAGATATCCGCCCAAACAGGCTAAAGTGTCCCTCCATGTCCTTGTAAACATCTTTTTCTTTTGTTCTATGCTATCCAGGACGTCATATCCCCATACCGCCAGAATCAACCCTGCTTCCGGAAGGTTCGAAAAACGCACAAAGATATTGGTAGCCAGCAAAATACCGGCCACAAACAACGGAACTCTCTTCTCCCGGGTTAATCCTTTATAAAGCAAAATCACCGCACCCAGGAAAAAAATATAAGTTAAATAATTATACAACAACGCAGTAGGACACCAACACAGGCTTACTGCCAACAATTCTCCAAAAAAAGCCAGGGGCTTCGGGATCCGAAGCGTATAGGCTGCAAACACATACCCCATCACAGCCAGAATGCTGACCTGAAGCCCGGTATAAACATTCATACCAATCAATGTATCCCCAAAAGGTAACAGTGTCAGGAAATGTCCTGTCACATTTGCCAGATAAGTGGAAAAGAACCACATGGGGTCCAGATACCCTTCCCCTAAGAAACGAACGTTCCCGTAGTTATATCCGGTATCCCACAAATCCAGTCCCCAGGTCACATGCCGGAGGGGATACAGTATCAATATGAATATGCAAATGATTTCGAAAAGAAAAGCTATCTTTTTCTTATTCCACACTGACTGTTTCACAGCATTCTCCCATCTATTTATTCTGCTCGGCTTCCTTCTTCTCAAGGAACAACCGGTCAACAGCTGTTATTTTTTCCACCAAATGTCTGTATAAAGCCACGCGTAGAAGCAGGACATGCAGGCCTTTCATCAGGGCACTTCTGATTGCCTCCACCAGAATTCCTGCTGCAAACACACAGAATATAGCCACAAACAATCCGATGAACAATCCCCCAACGCTTTGAATGGCATCTGCCCCAAACAGTCTCTGCCATGCATAGCGAACGCCCAGATTTTCATGCATCAGATATACACCCAGAGTAAGTGGTGCAATCTTTCCGAAAATCCTTCCGATTCCTTCCGGGACGCGTATCCCCAGGAAAGCAGAAAACAGACCGACAGAAGCCAGGAACGGAAGCACATGATTGTACTCATGACTTACCGTCAGCAATCCCAGGAGTTTCCCGGTCTGAGAATACAGCATGTACAATAGCATGATTTCGCCGAAGGCCAGCAGGCATGCCGCAAAATACAAAAGGAACCCCCGGCTCTTTTTTTCCAGGGCTCCCATTCCAAACCGACGGAAATATGCCGCCACCAGAAAGACACACAAATACCAAAGGAAATCATAGCCCTTTCCATCTGTGGTCAGACGAATGGGAAGTACGGACTTAAACAGACAAAACCAGAAAAACAGGGCACCGATGGCAAACTGCAGCTGCTTCTTTGAGAGTTGTTTTACAGCAGCCCCCACCAAAGGCAACAACAGATAAAAGAATACATAAGCGGTCATAAACCAATAATGGTTCATGGAAACCGGAAAAATCAGCTGAAGAAAATAATACAAATCCACCGTTTCTGCCGGAACCATCCCAAATACCGCACCCAAAAGACCAAATACAACCGAATAGAACCAGATTTGCATTAACAGCTGAAAAAGGCGTGACAGCTTGAATCCGGATTGGCACAGAAAATATCCACTGATCAGCATGTATACATTAACAGCCACAATACAAAAGCTCTCCAGTGCCCAGGCAACCATTTCAGTCACCCCCAGGTTCTTTTGGCTCAAATCCCCAAGCAACCCGCCTTTTCCCAGAAAATGCAATGCTACCACCATCATCATGGCGATACAGCGAAGCAGCTCCAGATTCATCATACGAGTCTTTGCCGGCCTGCCCTCATTCTGTGTTTGCAGTGTACCCATTCTTTCCTCCCAAATCACCCAACATCATCCGATGTCAGCTTATTCCTCTTCCTTTAAAAACCAACGGATGGAGGGCTCCAGGTACTGATTCCAGAACACGAAATCATGCACTCCCGGGCTCTGCATAAAGGTATGCTCCACCTGTTCCTCACTTAAAAACGCTTCAAAAGCCTTATTTCTCTCATACAGAAAATCCTCTGTTCCGCAGGCCATATAAATTCTGGGGAATTGCTTTTTCTCTGCCTTCAGCTTCCGCACAATTGCTTCCAGATTACCGGCTCTCTCATCGGAGGAACCCTTCTTACCAAACATCAGCTCATAATACTCATAATTGGCTACCCCATTATCAGTACCGGGCTCCATTTGCTCCACCGCGCCATGAATCAGTGCAGAGGACAGACCAATGGCTGCGCCAAAGGTTTCCGGATATGCCAGCGCCGTATGTAATGCACCATATCCGCCCATGGATAAACCGCCGATAAAGATATCCTCTCGCTCACATTTCAAGCCAAAGCTTCTCTTCGCAAAATCCGGAAGCTCCTGTCCTACGAAACGGGCATATTTTCTACCGGTTGCCTCTCCGTCCAGATAGAAACTGTTCTCTCCGGAAGGAAGAATCACACATAAATTGTATTTCGCCGCATATTCATTGATTTTACTGCTATAGAGCCAGTCACCGCTGGCACCCGCATATCCATGCAACAGGATGAAAAGCTTTGCAGGTCTTTCAAAATGCTTATTCCCCTCTGTTGCAGCATCCGTAGGAATAATCGCCTTGATGTTAATCGGTCTCCAAAGTGCTGCACTGAAATACTCGATATGTGCTACCGCCATGTTATAACCTCCCAATATATCCTTCTTTTTCAAACATTACCCTTTCATTTTATCCCATTGACCCGATTCTTTCAATGGGATATACTAAAAAATACAAACAGATATTTGCGGAAAGGAGATTCCCCATGCTTCAGGTAGATTTTGTAGGTTACAATGCGGTACATCCCGATGGCTTTGTATATGATATCGGAAGCGGGCACGATTTCTTTCTCCTGGTGTTGACCTCCTCCCCGGCAGAGTTTCTGGTGGATGGACAGTTTCATTCTTATCCTGCCGGTTCTGTCATGCTTTACACTCCGGGCAGCTACATTTGTTATAAATCCAATAACGGCGAATACCGAAATGACTGGATTCGTTTCCGAACCAACGAATCCTTTGTGCAGGAATTTCCCTTTCAGAATACTCCCTTCCCGGTAAGCGACCCGGAATACTGCCATCATCTGATCAAGCTGATTACCTGGGAATCCTCCCTGCCCTCACCAAACAGTGAATTGATTCTGTCCCACTTATTCAACACCTTGTTTTTGAAGCTTCACGATGGTTGCGGGAAAAAAACGGAGCCTTCCGCCCACGACTCCGATATGCTGGCTCTGCGGAAACGGATTTACAACAATCCCCAGCTTCCCTGGAATGTTTCGCAAATGGCAGAGGAGCTCCACTTAAGCGCCGGATATTTTCAGACCCTCTACAAACACAAATTCAATGTATCCTGCATGGATGACGTAATTGAAGGACGACTGCGCCTGGCAAAGGACCATCTGGTCAGCTCCGGGAAATCCATTCTGGAGATTGCCGAAGCGTGCGGTTATCGAAATGTAGAACATTTCTGCAGGCAGTTTCGGCAATACGCCGGCTGTTCCCCCAGTCAATATCGCAGAAACGCCAAAATACAAAATCCCTCCGGCCCCGCCCACCATACCCTGGGTGGTCTGGAGATAACCCAAAACGACCTGAAAAATGCGCCGTAGCTTCCATCTACGACGCATTTTGTTTCGTTCTTTCATCTCCGGTACAACAGGCTTCTCATACGGTTATAAAAACCTGACAGCACCGGATTCTCTGCCATAAAGGTTCGTAAGGGAGCCAGTGTCAATAACATGACTGCACGATAACGAAACAGTTCCTTCCTGCTCATATACTTCGCGGTTATTTCCCGATGCTCTGCTTTTGAGCGGGCAATGTTTTCCCTGCTCTCCGAGTAACCGCCTCCCTCATAGTAAGCGATGGGTGTCTTAATATAGACCATGTCTGCTCCTGCCTTATAAAAGCACCACAGAAAGTGCTCATAGTCCCCTCTGATTTTAAACCGGATCTCAAAAGGCTTCTCCTTGCACAAGGTCGCAGAATAGAAACAGGACTGATGATTTGGCACATTACGATAACAGGTAAATCCGGTTATCTTGGGTGCCGGTGTAATGTGTACTCCGTTTTTCTCTCCGAAAATATCTCCATAGAAGATATGCCGCCTTCCGGGCTCTTTCTTTTCTACGACGGCAATTTCTCCTGCAATCTTCCCAAGCACCTTTTTATCATAGAATTTATCTCCGCAATTCAGGAAATAAATATACTCTCCCTGTGCATGGGAAACCGCCTGGTTCATGCCATCATAGATGGATTTATCCTTCTCTGTATACAGATGAATCCTCGGATCATCCAGCTCCTCTGCAGCCCACTCCAGGCAGCCATCCTTACTTCCGCCGTCCTTTACAATCACTTCATAATCCGTGAAATCCTGCATCAATATGCTTTGAAGTGTTTTCTTTAGTTTATCTCCCGGGTTCAGTGACACCACCACGATTGAAAATTTCATCTTCTCCCTTTTCCTCTCTGCAGCAATACAATCCCTACAACACCCAGTAACAGGAACAAAATACATACCGGCCAATTCATGAACCATCCGGAAATGCCGCTGTAGGCCAAAAAGAAAGCTACGCCGTTGGCTAACATATGCATAACAGGGGTCACCCCAAATTTGCCGAAATACTCGTAGCCATATACAAACAAGAGACCCATAAGCAGTGCATAAATACACTGCACAATATTCAAATGATAGATTCCGAAAAACAATGCCTGAAGGAGAATGGCAGCCTTTTTATTCAGGAAGAACTTCATGGTATTGTAGATTGCTCCACGGAACAGATATTCCTCCGAGACGGCACTTACAACGCAATAGCACAAAATACCCAAAAAAATGTTGCCGGAAAACTGACTCTGACTGGTTTCCTGGAAAGCCTCCGACCGCTGAGTCAATCCAAGCAGATTCAGAAGAATATTCAAGCCGAAGGCAAAACCTATGGTAGGAACGGCCAAATAAACATAATGAATCACCGGTTCAATAAATAAGTGGTTCAGCCGATCCGCATTCTCACTGATTTGTATCTTCTCCGCCGTAGCCTTGTGAATGACCAGTCCTGCTGCCAGGAAACCTGCCAGAGTAGCCAGCAAAGTCCCATTTGGTGACAATGGTGCGGGAAGAAAGCTTGCAAACAACATGCTCACAAAAATCCTGGTAATCATAAAAACCAGAAAGGGGCTGAAGATTGCTGCCAGCTTTCCTCCGACTCCCTTTATTTCCGGCTTGTCCAAAAAGCCTCTCAACAGAAACTGCTCCAATTCCTCCACAGACTGCACAATATAATCCGCATGTGCCTCCTTCAGCTCCTCCAGGCTCCCATAGCCATAGGACACCGCAACACTCTCAATCCCAAGGGTTCTTGCACCCTGTACATCGAAGCAGCGGTCCCCAATCATATAAAAACGGTCTGCTTCAATGGTACGTCCCTTATACAATCTGGACATTGCCTCCCGGACTACTTCAGCCTTGTTGGAACGTCTGCCATCCAGTTCACTGCCTACCACAACCTGAAAATAAGAATTGATTTTAAAATGCTTTAGAATCCGTTCCACGAACACGGTGGGTTTACTGGACGCTATGGCCATGTGCACGCCCTTGGCCCGAAGCTTTTTTAACATCCTGGGAATCCCCTTATAAACCTTGTTTTCAGACCATCCAATCTGATCAAAGCGCTCTCTGTATTTGGCAACGGCTCTGTCTGCCTGTTCGCTGTCCATACCATAGAAATTCATAAAGCTGTCCTTCAGAGGCGGTCCGATAAAAGGCTCCAGCTTGTCCAAATCGGGTTCCTCGATTCCAAGCTCTTTTAACGCATATTGTACGCAGGTGGTGATGCCCACCTTTGGATCGGTTAAGGTACCATCCAAATCAAACAACAGATAATCCTTCATGAAACTAAAAACTCCTTATTTTGTCCGTGCCGTCATCCACCGTGTTCTCTATGCCAGTAATCTTTACATCATATCCTATGGTGTCATTTACCTGCACATGGGCAATCTCTCCAACTTTTTTCCCAAGAAGTGCCTTGCCCAGAGGAGACTCATTGCTGAT
>CALYSH010000078.1 GCA_945485625.1 uncultured Lachnospiraceae bacterium
GGTAGTAAAATAACTGCATGGTGTCGGGTTTCTTTTTTTTACGCTCTGTGGGAATCGGTGAATTCCACCCATCATACAGGCAGAAGTAAATCCCTTTGTATTCTCTGAAATAATGGGTATACCAATCCACCTTCCAGAAGAAATCCTCCATATCCCTGCTGTTTCGCAAAGACTCCTTGATATCATTGTACTCCGAGAAATATCCTTCATCCGAAAACAAATTGGTAAAATCATTGGCCAGAAAATTATACTCTTCAAAAGCCATACAGCCACAGGTAATGGATTTCCTAAGTTCCAGATCGCAGGAAACCTTATAGTTTTCTTCCAGCCTTTCTCCTTCCATCAGCTGAATCAGACCTTCGCAGGCCTGCTCTGCAACATTCTTCGGATTACTGATTACCGCGGTTAAAAAATCCATGGTTCCTGCATCCGTACAAAAGCATCCCAGACGAAGCTGCGTGGGAACCCGAAGGTTCTGCCTGCGAAGAGCCTTGTACACACTGCATGACATAAACTCATTGGCGCAGAGAATCACCTCCGGCATACCCTCCGGAGAATTGATTAATTTATTAACAAAGTTTTCCCCCTCGTTGTACCAGAAATCACCATAGTAAATCCAATCTTCAGGGACCTCCAGCTGCCTTTGCTTCATGGAGCTTCGAAAAGCCTCCAGTCTGCGCTCTGCATGACTATGTCCCTTCGGACCTGTCATAAAAGCGATTCTCGTGCATCCATGTTCCTCTGCAAAATGACTGACCAGAGTATCAATCCCCATAATATCCTCACTGGAATAACAGGGAAAATCACCTATCTTCCCATCGATGGTGACAACCGGAAATCCCTTCTCACCTACTTCAAAAAGCTTTGCATTAATCACATCATCTACGTTAATGGGTGAAAAGGTTTCCGGAAGATAAATTACACCGGACAACAAGTCAAAATTGATGGCGGAAAAAATATTGAATTCAAATTTTGCAAATGCCGAGTCTTCATCATAAAGATTGGCAGTAAAAACTGCAACATTCATATTGTGTCTGAATGCAGTTTCGTAAATCCCCTTCAAAATGGAGGTCTGATATTCATTTTCAGGTCTTGCAAGTATTACCCCGATACATTTTCTGGTATTTTTCTTCATTCGAAAAACCTTCTTTTCTTGTGATGGAAAAGAAAGGTGCCTGATTCAGAGCACCTTTCTTCCAATTCAAAAACATTAAACAGGATAAGCACCATTCTTGGTATCAGCCTGGGTCATATCCACCTTTTCCTGCTGTGCCTGACGATACTTGAAGAAATCGGTTGCGACCTGGGGGAACAATGCGTAGGACAATACATCCTCATCCTGCTGCTTCCACTCTGCCATTTCACCCTCCAGCTTGGTCATCTCATTGTCAAGACGATCCGCAAAACGTCCGGTCAGTCTCTCCTCACCGGGGATGACCTTATCAATTACTTCCTGGCTCATAGGCTTAACAGTCTGACCATATTCACCACGGAGAACAGCCTTGGTCTCCTTGGTAGCCATCTTATATCTCTCTCCCATCAGGACATTGAATACTGCCTGGGTACCAACGATCTGAGAGGAAGGAGTAACCAGAGGGGGCTCTCCCAGATCCTTACGAACACGGGGAATCTCCTCCAATACATCGCGATACTTATCCTCCGCATTCTGCTCCTTCAACTGGCTGACCATGTTGGAAAGCATACCGCCGGGTACCTGATAAAGAAGAGTCTTAATATTAACACCCAGTACCTTAGGGCTGAGCAGGCCGCTCTTTAAGCACTCATCTCTGTAGGGTGCAAAGTAATCAGCGATTTCTGCCAGCAGATCCTGATCAAAGCCGGTGTCATACTCGGTTCCGCGGAAGGTCTCAACCATAACCTCGGTTGCAGGCTGGGAAGTACCCATAGCGAAAGGACTCATTGCAGTATCGATTACATCAACTCCTGCTTCTACTGCCTTCAGATAGGTCATGGAAGCTACACCGGAGGTGTAATGGGTATGAAGCTGAATCGGGAGCTTGGTATTCTCCTTCATTGCCTTGATCAACTCAGTTGCCTTATAGGGAACAAGCAGGCCGGCCATATCCTTGATACAGATGGAATCCGCACCCATCTCCTCAATCTGCTTTGCCATGTTCGCCCAGTACTCAAGGGTATAAGCATCACCTAAAGTGTATGACAATGCAACCTGTGCATGACCACGTCCCTCACGAGCCTTAATCTTGTTGGTGGCATTTACTGCTTCCTGCAGGTTGGGCATATAGTTTAAGCAGTCAAAAATACGGATAATATCAATACCGTTTGCGATGGACTTCTCTACGAAAGCATCTACAACGTCATCAGCATAGGGTCTGTAGCCCAGAATATTCTGTCCACGGAACAGCATCTGCAGCTTGGTGTTCTTGAAGCCGTCACGAAGCTTGCGAAGTCTGTCCCAGGGATCTTCCTTTAGGAAACGAAGGGATGCATCAAAGGTAGCACCGCCCCAGCACTCTACGGAATGATAACCAACCTTATCCATCTTCTCCACAATGGGAAGCATGAACTCGGTAGGCATTCTTGTTGCAATCAGAGACTGATGTGCATCACGCAGAACCGTTTCTGTAATTTTAATCGGTTTCTTTGTCATATCTGACATAACAAATTTCCTCCATTCATTATTTGTTAATCAAATGCATTGCAGAAATTTTCTCATTTCAGAAATCTTCGCAATGCAATTCATAAGCCCTGCGGGCTTATTTCATCGCGCTCCGCGCGATATACCTCAGCATAATCAAATCGTTCTTCCCGTGCAAGCACGGAAGACCGGTTCGATTATACTGAGTTGCATTGCTTTAGAATACTCCGAAGATGGCCATGAATGTTCCGGCCGCTACCGCTGTTCCGATAACACCTGCTACGTTAGGTCCCATAGCGTGCATCAGAAGGAAGTTGGTAGGATCTGCTTCTGCACCAACCTTCTGGGATACACGGGCTGCCATAGGTACCGCGGATACACCTGCGGAACCGATCAAAGGATTCACCTTACCCTTTGTCAATACGCACATCAGCTTACCGAACAGTACACCTGCGATGGTACCGAAAATAAACGCCGCAAGTCCAAGTACAACGATTTTCAAGGTTGCCAGATTTAAGAACGCCTCCGCACTGGTGGTTGCACCAACAGAGGTACCAAGCATGATAACAACGATATACATCAATGCATTGCTTGCGGTGTCAGTCAGCTGACGAACCACTCCGGACTCTCTGAACAGGTTACCGAGCATCAGCATACCTACCAGGGGCACCGTGGTAGGAAGAATCAAACCTACAACAATGGTAACCACGATGGGGAACAAAATCTTCTCCAGCTTGGATACGGGACGAAGCTGGCTCATCTTGATCTTTCTTTCTTTTTCCGTTGTGAAAAGCTTCATAAACGGAGGCTGGATAATGGGAACCAGGGACATATAAGAATATGCCGCTACTGCGATAGGACCCATAATCGCCGTCTGTCCCAGCTTACTTGCCAGGAAAATAGAGGTAGGACCGTCTGCACCACCGATAATGGAAATTGCAGCCGCAGCCATATCGTTGAAGCCCATCGCAATTGCTCCAAAGTATGCAGCAAAGATACCAAACTGTGCCGCAGCACCAAGAAGAAAGCTTTTAGGGTTCGCAATCAGGGGACCGAAGTCGGTCATGGCACCTACGCCCATGAAAATCAGGGAAGGCAGAATCGCCCACTCATCCAAAATGTAGAAATAATGCAATAAACCGCCTACACCGTTTGCGGATGCTTCGGGGCTCAGCATAATATCCGGATAAATATTAACCAATAACATACCAAATGCAATCGGGGTTAAAAGCAGAGGCTCAAACCCATGTCTGATAGCAAGGTATAAGAAAAAGCATGCAACACCGATCATGACGTAATTTCCCCAGGTCAGGTTAAAAAACGCCGTCTGGTGAAGCAGATTGCTTAAGGTAGTACCTATATACTCCATTTGTTGACCTCCTGTTGATCTGTATCAATAAAATACATTATTTTAAAGTTGCCAGTAATGCACCGGCCTCAACAGCGTCACCAACTGCTACATCAATGCTTGCTACAGTACCGTCCTGAGGAGCAACAACAGGAATCTCCATCTTCATTGCTTCCAGAATGATTACAGCGTCACCAGCCTTTACTGCCTGACCTACGCTTGCTTCTACCTTAAATACTTTGCCGGCTGCACCAGCCTCGATCTTTACACTGCCTGCTGCGCCTGCCGCTGCGGGAGCTGCTGCAGCCTTAGGTGCTGCTACTGCCTTGGGTGCTGCGGGAGCCTTTGCTGCAACGGGAGCACCGCTTGTCTGACCTTCTTCAACTACTACATCATATACGTTTCCGTTTACGGTAATGGTATAATTCTTCATATTAATCTCCTTCTGCCGTTTCAAACCGGCTCTGTTACTTTTATTTCTGCCGTTTGTCCGGCTGGTTTATCTGATTCTTCGGATGGAACGTACCACGTATCCGTCGGAGGAAGCAGAGCCTTCATATGCTGCCACTGCGGCTGCAATCACAGCCACAAGCTCCGTATCGTCGGATTCATCCGTAATCTCTTCCTGCTTGGTAATCTGAGCAACCGCATTATCGATTCCGGTCTTCTCCTCCGGCTTTTTCTTCATGGCATTCTGTGCCTTGCCGATCAGACCAAAGCTTGCAATGATTAAGCTGATCAGAATCAAAACCGCAAATACGGTACCCATACCTAACAGGGTATTCAGTGCAGCCTTCTGCATCAGTTCTCCAAAGCTGGATACCGGATTCAGTGCGCCGCTCTCAAGCTTGTAAAACAAATCGTTGGAAACAATTATTTCCACTTCCGCATTTTTCTTCTCACCGTTTACGGGGAATCGGACAATTAACGCATCATCATCCACGGTTACTGTTACATCTGGATTTTCAGGAAGTGTTATCTCTCCTGTTTTTGCATAATTCAGGCTGAAGGATTCCGCAGCGGACATAAATCCGTTGCCGTCAACCACAAATCCGGACTGCTCACAGAAGTGCTCAATCTCTTCCAAGGTATACTCGGAATAAGCCTCCACAATGCCCTCCTTCATAAAGGACTTGAGGATCGGAAAATATCCTTCTGTTGCCACAATCTTCGCATTCTCAATCTTTTCCGATTGATACTCGGAAGTCTTGTTATCAGCTCCGCACGCAGTCAGCCCGAGCATACAGGTGAGGATACATATCAGGCTTAAAAATTTCTTCATATCTTCTCACCCTTTCTAGACAGTTCCATGCTTCTTTGCAGGACGGTCTTCGGATTTTGTAAACAGCATCTCCAGCGCTCCGATCACATACTTTCTGGTCTCACCGGGCTCTACAATATAATCCACATAGCCTCTTCTTGCCGCACTGGTTACATTGTTCTGTAAGCCTGCATATTCAGCAGCCTTCTCATTGATTACCTCAACGCCCTGGCCTTCATACATGATCTTTGCAGCCAGCTTACTGTCCATGGTACCGATTTCCGCATTGGGCCATGCCATGCAGATATCAGCGCCGATCGCCTTGGAGTTCATAACATTATAAGCAGTACCATAAGCCTTACCGATTACTACGTTTACCTTCGGCACGGATGCATCCGCAAACGCATAGGTCAGCTTTGCAGCAGCCTTGGCAATGCCCTTCTCGGAGCACATGGTTGCCTCAAAACCGGTTACATTGGTCAGAGTAACCACGGGAATCTCAAAGGCATCACAGAAATTCACGAAGGATGCAGCCTTCTCGCAGCCCTTCTTTGTAAGTACAGTATCTAATTTCTCAGCCACCTTGCCCTCTTCGTCACAGATTTCGGAACGGTTTGCAACCACACCAACGGTAGAACCGTTCAAACGGATAAATCCGGTTACCATTTCCTTTGCATACTCTGCCTTCACTTCGAAGAAGTTGTTGTCGTCTGCCAAAATAGAAGCCGCAATGGCAGTATCGCCCACACAGCCTGCTATTTCAGGATTTACTCTGTTCAAATCATCGTTGCACTCCACCAGGAAGCTCGCATTATCCTCATTGTTGGAAGGGAGCATGTCAACCAGCTCACGAATCTTTGCAAAGATGGTAGCCTCATCAGCCACAACATCCACAATACCGCTCTCCTTTGCCTGGAACTCAGCGGATGAGGTATCACACTTGGTGATTACGTTGCCGTCAAGCGCATTGGGAGAATTTACGAACAGCTTTGCATTCTTTCCTTCCATAAAGGTAAAGTCGGTCATGGTAGGGAACAATCCCAAACCGCCTCCGCAGGTACCCAGAATAGCGGTAATCTGGGGAATCACTCCGGATGCAAAGGTCTGCTTCAGATAAATCTTTCCAAATGCAGCCAGTGCATCGGTAGACTCCTGAAGTCTTAAGCCTGCGCAGTCAATCAAACCAATCACAGGTGCTCCGGTCTTCATTGCCAGATCATAGAGGTTAGCAATCTTGTTTGCATGCATTTCGCCCATGGTACCGCCCATAACAGACGCATCCTGGCTATATACATACACCGGATTGCCTTCGATGACTCCATAGCCGGTGATACATCCGTCTGAAGGAGTCTCGGTGGGTTTCATATTAAAATCGGTTGCTCTTGCAGTCACAAGTGCGCCGATTTCCACGAAACTGTTGTCGTCGAGCAAAGCTGCTATTCTTTGACTCGCTTTTGAAGTGTTACTCATGCTTACAGCCCTCCATTTATAATAAATAAAAAATAACAAACGTATTTCGGGGCGCCTTCCAAATATCAGAACAAGCCAAATGCCCCCATGATT
>CALYSH010000079.1 GCA_945485625.1 uncultured Lachnospiraceae bacterium
TATATCTCATCATATTCGAGTTCTTCTTCGTATATTCCTTCTTTATAATCATCGAACATACTCAGCGCATTTAGAACGGCAGCTCCAAAACCGGCCTTAGTCTTCTTGTTGTTTTTCTTTGGATGGGATTTGTTTGGGCAAACTTCCTGCCAATCTATTCTTGCAGAGTTTGCGCATTTGATAGTCGGAACGTCAACAAGTGGTAGCATTTCTATCTCTTTGCCAAAACGTTTTTCAAAATTACTCATACTAAACAACAGCCTTTCCCATAGAATCAACCAAAATGACTTTATTATTCTACCATTACCGGTCAAAGAAGTAAACAAACGAATGAAATTTAATAATGTTTTCATACTCTTTTCTAGAAATTGAATCGTTGCAATTTCACCTTTTCTGTCGTATAATATCTTAGCGTGTCATCTTATTAAGAAGTTTTTCAGAAAGGTACCAAAAAAACATGGATTTACAGTTGAAAGAAGCAACCCTTGGCATCGATATCGGTTCCACTACGGTCAAGATTGCTATTTTAGATGTCAAACACCAGATTCTTTTTTCAGATTATCAGAGACATTTTGCAAATATACGGGAAACCCTGTCCGGGCTCCTTCAAAAAGCATATGGGGAGCTGGGGGAATTGACCCTTCACCCCATGATTACCGGCTCCGGCGGCCTGACCCTGGCCAATCATCTGGGTGTTCCTTTTACCCAGGAGGTTATTGCAGTTGCCACCTCCTTAAAGGAGCTGGCTCCCAAGACCGACGTAGCCATTGAGCTTGGCGGCGAGGATGCAAAGATTATTTATTTCGAGGGCGGTAATGTGGAACAGCGTATGAACGGTATCTGTGCAGGCGGTACCGGTTCCTTCATTGACCAGATGGCCTCCCTGATTCAGACAGATGCCTCAGGCTTAAATGAGTACGCAAAGAATTACAGGTCCCTTTATACCATCGCAGCACGATGCGGTGTATTTGCCAAGACTGATATCCAGCCTTTAATCAATGAAGGTGCCACCAAGGAGGATTTGGCAGCCTCCATTTTCCAGGCTGTGGTAAACCAGACCATCTCCGGCCTGGCCTGTGGTAAGCCCATCCGTGGTCATGTAGCATTCTTAGGTGGTCCTCTGCACTTCCTGGATCAGCTGAAGGCGGCCTTTATCCGTACCCTGAAGCTGGATGAGGAGCATATTATTGATACGGACAATTCCCATCTGTTTGCAGCCATCGGTTCTGCTTTGAACGCAGACCCTTCCGTTACATATACCTTAAGTCAGATGGTTGACAAGCTCTCTGCGGATATTCACATGGAATTTGAGGTGGAACGTATGGAGCCCCTGTTTGCAAACCGGGAGGAATACGACGTATTCCGGGCCCGTCACAGCAAACACCATGTGCAGGCAAAGCCCCTGTCCGAGTATCACGGCAAGGCATTCTTAGGCATTGATTCCGGCTCCACCACCACAAAAATCGCTCTGGTGGGTGAGGACGGCTCCCTTTTGTACTCCTTCTATGCCAACAACGGCGGAAGTCCCTTAAAAACCGCTATCGGCTCTTTAAAGGAAATCTTTGAAACCAAGCCTGCCGATGTGGAAATTGTACGCTCCTGCTCCACCGGTTACGGGGAAGCCTTGATGAAGGCTGCTTTCCTGCTGGATGACGGTGAGGTGGAAACCGTAGCGCACTATTATGCCGCTGCTTTCTTTAATCCCAAGGTAGACTGTATCCTGGATATCGGCGGACAGGATATGAAATGTATCAAAATAAAGAATCAGACCGTGGACAGCGTACAGTTAAATGAGGCCTGCTCCTCCGGCTGCGGTTCCTTTATCGAAACCTTTGCAAAATCCCTGAATTATACGGTACAGGATTTCGCAAAGGCCGCTTTGTTTGCGGAGCATCCCATTGACCTGGGTACCCGTTGTACCGTATTCATGAATTCCAAAGTAAAACAGGCACAGAAGGAAGGCGCAAGTGTTGCGGATATTTCCTCCGGTCTGGCTTATTCCGTTATCAAAAACGCTCTGTTTAAGGTAATCAAGGTATCCGATGCCTCCGAGCTGGGTAAGGAAATCGTGGTTCAGGGCGGTACCTTCTATAACGATGCAGTCCTTCGAAGCTTCGAAAAGATTGCAGGCTGTGAAGCCATCCGTCCGGATATTGCGGGTATCATGGGTGCCTTTGGTGCCGCATTGGTTGCCAGAGAGCATTACGAGGAGGGCTACAAGACCAATATGCTTTCCTACGAGGATATCTGCAGTCTGCAGTTTGAAACCAGCATGGCAAAATGTAAGGGCTGTACCAATAACTGCCGTCTGACCATCAACCAGTTCTCCGGCGGACGAAGGTTTGTATCCGGTAACCGCTGTGAGCGCGGTATCGGCGGTCAGAAGAACGCAAACAACGTGCCCAATCTGTACGAATACAAATTACACAGATTGTTTGACTATACTCCTCTCTCCGAAGAGGAAGCCACACGGGGCACTGTGGGAATTCCCCGTGTACTGAACATGTATGAAAATTACCCATTCTGGCACGTATTCTTTACAAAACTGGGATACCGGGTGGTATTATCCCCCAATTCCAACCGTAAGATTTACGAAATGGGTATCGAATCCATTCCCAGCGAGTCCGAGTGCTATCCGGCCAAGCTGGCACACGGTCATGTATCCTGGCTGATCGATCAGAAGGTGGATTTCATCTTTTACCCTGCCCTCTATTACGAGCGCAATGAATTTAAGGAGGCAAACAACCACTATAACTGCCCCATTGTCACCTCCTATTCCGAGAACATCAAGAACAACGTGGAGGAAATCAGCAGCGGTCAGGTGAAATTCCGCAATCCCTTCCTGTCCTTCCGCGATCTGGACACCATTTGCTTCGCACTGGTGAAGGAGTTCTCCGAGCTTCCCGCGTCCCAGGTAAAGGAAGCCTGCAGGGAAGCCTTTGAAGAGTTGTCCAGGGTACGTCTGGATATGCAGAAAAAGGGCGAAGAGGTATTGAAATATCTGGAGGAGACCGGCAAGCGGGGCATTGTTCTGGCAGGCCGTCCCTACCATATCGACTCCGAAATCAATCACGGTATTCCGGAATTGATCACCTCCTTTGATATCGCTGTCCTGACGGAGGATTCCATTTCCCACCTGGCAAAACCGGAACGCCCCCTGATTGTATCCGACCAGTGGATGTACCATTCCAGACTCTACGCTGCGGCAAGCTATGTAAAAACGGTGGATAATCTGGATCTGATTCAGTTAAACTCCTTCGGCTGCGGTCTGGATGCGGTAACCACCGACCAGGTAAACGATATCCTCTCCGGCTCCGATAAGATTTATACCTGCTTAAAGATTGATGAGGTCAACAACTTAGGTGCGGCAAGAATCCGTATCCGTTCCCTGCTCTCCGCCATCCGGGTCAGAGAAAAGCAGAACAAGGAACGTACCATCCGCTCCGCTGCCATCAACAAGGTGGTGTTCACCGAGGAGATGCGAAAGGACTACACCATTATCTGCCCTCAGATGTCCCCCATCCATTTCGAAATCATGCAGCCTGCCTTCCGGGCAGCCGGCTACAACTTCGTGGTGCTGGACAACGACAACAGGCATTCCGTGGATGTAGGCTTAAAATATGTAAACAATGACGCCTGCTATCCTTCCCTTCTTGTGGTAGGGCAGCTGATGGAAGCCCTTCTCTCCGGAAAATATGATTTAAACAAGACCGCACTGATTATCACCCAGACCGGTGGAGGGTGCCGGGCTACCAACTACATCGGCTTCATCCGCCGTGCCTTAAAGAAAGCCGGCATGGAGCATATTCCGGTTATCTCCTTAAATCTGGGCGGTATCGAGACCAACCCGGGCTTCCATATTGATGCGGATTTGCTTCTGCGCGCTGCTCTTTCCGCAGCCTTCGGTGATATCTTCATGCGCTGCGTATATCGTATGAGACCCTACGAGGCGACTCCCGGAAGTGTGGATGCGGTACATCAGAAATGGTTAAAGGTAGTGCAGGATTTCGTATCCGCAAAGCACCTTCCTCTTTGGAAATACAATAAGCTCTGCCGCCAGATCATTCGTGACTTCGATGCCATTCCCCTCCGGGATATCAAAAAACCCCGGGTGGGAATTGTGGGTGAGATTCTGGTCAAGTTCTCTCCCGCCGGCAACAACCACCTGGTTGAGCTGTTAGAGCACGAAGGGGCTGAGGCTGTGGTGCCCGATCTGATTGATTTCATGCTCTACTGCTTCTACAACCAGATTTACAAGGCAAAGGAGCTTGGCACCAGCAAGAAAGCATCCCTGGTTTCCTCCCTGGGCATCTGGGCCATCGAGCATGTGCTGCGAAAAGCCTCCACCTCGGAATTTAAGAAGAGTAAGCATTTCACTCCTCCGACTCCCATCCGGGAAATAGCGGAATTTGCCAAGCCCATCGTATCCATCGGCAACCAGACCGGTGAGGGATGGTTTTTAACCGGTGAAATGGTGGAGCTGATTCACGACGGCGTACCCAATATCGTATGTACCCAGCCCTTCGGTTGTCTTCCCAACCACGTAGTAGGCAAAGGCGTTATTAAGGCGTTGAGAAAAGCCTACCCTGAATCCAATATTGTAGCCATCGACTACGATCCCGGCGCCAGCGAGGTAAATCAGCTGAACCGTATCAAGCTGATGCTGTCCACTGCAAACAGCAAATTAGAAAAATAGCAGCAATGTGCGCCCAATGGCGCAAGTAAAAACACCGGCACAATCTGTCCGGTGTTTTTTTTAATACAAAAGATTCAAAAAAATATCGCTAGTGATTCCGTAATCCTTCCATCTTTGCGATTCCATAATCAATCTCTACCCTGCCGCCGGTATACAGCCTGTGGAAGCAATCCAGGATTCTCTTGGCCACTACACCCCCGTCTTTTTCATTGATATCCATAAGCAGTACGATCATCTGCTTGCTGGAATATCGGGTAGATACATCCGACCTTCGAAGGGATACGTAAATCGCCCGTTCCAAAAGCTCCAGTATTGTCTCCATCTCCGAAACCTCGATTTCCTCCCCCGCCGGTTCTGTGACGGTGAAAAGAATTGTCTGGATATCCTTGCCGCTTCGTTCGATAAACCGACGAATAAAGTTGTACACATGATGGAAGCTTTCGAAATCCAGAAGATATGCACCATTCCCACTGTCAGCTCTGCACATGAAGTCCCGAAGATAATTCAAATCCACTGTTCTTCCTGCCCTGGCATTTTCCTGCTGAACCTTATCACTATAGAAGTGATAGGAATTTTTTCCGTTCTGCTTTACATGATAAAGCGCTTTGTCTGCTGCATTATACAGCTTATTAAATTCCATTCCGTCCTCAGGCATTTGCGCAATACCGATGGAAACGGAGGAATTTGTCTCAAACTTGCACTGCTCCAGCTTGTAACACAGGTCTGAAATGATATCTGCCGCATGATTTCCAAGCATGCTCTTGCTCACCGCATCCCGTATGAACACCACAAACTCATCCCCTCCGATCCGACACAGAACATCCCCCTCCGATGAGTGCTCCCTTAAAGTATCTGCAAACATCTTCAGTGTTGTGTCACCGGCAATGTGACCATAATTATCATTTATGGCCTTAAAATTGTCCATATCAATCATGAACAGTGCACCCTGTACACCCTGTTCGATCATTTCATTGACAGTTTCTTCCGTATATACTCTGTTCCACAATCCGGTCAATGCATCCTTTTGGGATTTGTTTTTCATATCAGAAACCTCGCGGGTTTTCTGCTCCAGTCTGTCTGCCAGACTCTTTCGAAGCTCCTCCAGCTCCAACGCCCTGCCGATTCTGGACCGCATGATTTCCGGCACAAAGGGTTTCGCAATAAAATCTATGGCTCCCTCCCGGAAACATCGTATTTCTGTTTCCATATCATTATCGGCTGTCAGAAAAATGACGGGAGTACTCTCGCACCGTTTGATGCTTCGAATCTTCTCCAGCACCTGAAACCCGTCCATTCCCGGCATATTAATATCTAAAAGGATCATATCGCATGGGTTTTCCTTCAAATAGGTAATGGCTTCCTCTCCCCGCATGACCGGTATTACCTTATAAATATCACCTAATACCTTTCTTGCTGCAGCCAGATTCATCCTGTCATCATCTACAACCAAAATTGTTTTCATGTTTCTCCTCCGGATTCTTGTTGTGTAATATCGAAAACTTTTACTCTTGGGTATATTCCCCCGTAAGAACAGCATTTTCAATTCCATATTTCCGGGACGGATCCTGAATCGTCCCGTTCTGATATGCTTCCTTTAAGAACGCTTCCACCTCCGCCGTGATGTCTGAGTCCTTTCGAAACCCTACACAGATCATTTCATCGTTTAGACGGACCCCACAGGTCAGATTTTCAAATTCGTGTCCCTCTCCCGTGTAACAGGATGCCATGACGATATCGATTACGGCAGCATCACACTCCTTTTGAGAGGCCCCTTCCACCGCTTTCTTCTGGGTAGGAAACACCACATACCTGTATTTCAGACTTTTGAGCAGTGCCTCTCCCGTAGAGCCTTCCTCCACGGCAAAGAGCATATGCTGACAGGAATCCATTCCTGATTTTAAGCAGCTCACACGCATACTTTCCCCAGCCAGTATGTGATTTGCCATCTTCAGATTAGAGACATCATCGTCTACCACAAGAATCCAGTATGTTTGGTTGTTATTGGATTTTTCCATCCTTTCACTTCCATTTATTTATGTCTTTGAATCTAAATTGTCTCT
>CALYSH010000080.1 GCA_945485625.1 uncultured Lachnospiraceae bacterium
TTTGGATGAGGCGACCAGCTCCATTGATACCCGTACCGAGAAGATTGTACAGGACGGAATGGATAAGCTGATGAAGGGAAGAACCACCTTCGTAATTGCCCACAGGCTGTCCACGGTAAAGAATAGCGATTGTATCATGGTATTGGAGCAGGGGCGTATTATTGAGAGAGGCAACCACGAGCAGCTGATTGAGGCGAAGGGCAGGTATTACCAGCTGTATACCGGAAACAGCATAACGGCCTAAATCCATCTTGGGGACGGACATACTTTTCCCTCCGAAGGCATATATTCCTATAGCAGGTATGCCTTTGGAGGGATTTTTATGTTTGAACAGTTTCGGGCTGAGGAATGTGCCAAAAAATTGAATACCCATATTACCCGGGGACTTTCGGAACAGGAAGCAGGACGAAGGCTTCTGGCGAATGGAAGGAATGAACTGAAGGAAAAGCGGAAAGAAACTGCTGTGGAGATGTTCTGGTCCCAGTTAAACGATCCGCTTATTTTTGTGCTTTTGATAGCTGCATTGGTGTCCATTCTTTTGGGAGAATACAGTGATGCCATGATAATTGGGACGGTGGTAATCCTGAATGCAGTCATAGGCACGATACAGGAGGGAAAGGCCAGCCGGGCATTGGATGCCCTGAAGAAATTAAGCAGCCCCAAAGCCATGGTGGTGAGGGACGGAGTATGCAGGGAGACAGATGCAGGGGAATTGGTGACCGGAGACCTGGTCTATCTGGAAACGGGATGTCAGGTGCCGGCAGATTTGAGGTTGTCCTTTACTGCAAATCTGAAAATAGAAGAATCGGCTTTGACAGGCGAATCCCTTCCGGTAGAAAAGGACAGCGGCTTTCTGGTTGCCGAAGGACGGAATACCTCCATCGGTGACCGCTATAATATGGCATATATGTCTACCATAGTGACCTACGGAAGAGGGTATGGAATTGTGGTGGCCACAGGAATGCATACCCAGATTGGGCAGATTGCGGGTATGATTTCAAGGCACAGAGAAGAGATGACCCCTTTGCAGAAACGGCTGGGTGACCTGGGGAAGGTATTGAGCGTGTTATCTTTGCTGTTGTGTGGTGCATTGTTCGGAATTTCGGTATGGCAGAGGCAAAACATGCTGAAGATGCTTCTGACTGCCATTTCATTGGCGGTGGCAGCAGTACCGGAAGGGTTGCCGGCGGTTGTTACAATTTGTCTTGCTCTGTCGGTCACCCGAATGGTGAAGGCGAACGCTATCATTCGGAGATTGCCCTGTGTGGAGACATTGGGCTCTGTCAGCGTGGTGTGTACGGACAAAACCGGTACTCTGACACAAAACAAAATGACGGTGGAGGAATGTTTTTTTGAAAACATGGAGGGTGGAACGAAGAATCCACCGGATTTGCTTTTGAAAGGGATGGTCTTGTGCAATGATGCATCCCTGGAGGGCGAAGGGGTGGGAGATCCAACGGAACTTGCCCTTCTGGAGTATGGGAGGCGGTTTGGTTATGAGAAAAAGGAATTGGAGGTGCAGCTGCCCCGAATCGGGGAGCTTCCCTTTGACTCGGAACGTAAGATGATGAGCACCTGCCATAAAATGGACAGGAAGGGCTCTATTTGCTTTACCAAGGGCGCTGTGGACCGGGTGCTGGGAAAATGTAGCATGATGTATCGAAACGGTCGTATTGAGCCTTTAAACCGGGATTGCAGGGATCGAATCCTGGAATTTGCCCAAATGCTGTCCAAGAGAGCTTTGAGGACTCTGGTGATAGCCATGAAACGAATGGATTCTGCGGGGACGGGAGAGAATATCACGGAAGAACAGCTGGTATACCTGGGCTTGGTGGGAATGTTGGATCCGGACCGGCCGGAGGCAAAAAGGGCGGTGGATCAGTTTCGGCTTGCAGGAGTAAAAACCGTAATGATTACCGGTGATCATGTGGATACTGCCTATGCCATTGCCAGAAGAACGGGAATCGCCCATGATTTTTCAGAGTGTATCACAGGGGATGAAATGCTGAGTATGGGGGAAAAGGAGCTTCGCAATCGTCTGCGGGAGCTGAGGGTATTTGCAAGAGTATCCCCGGCTCAGAAGGTGCAGATTGTGGAAGGATTTCAACAACTGGGCGAGATTGTGGCCATGACCGGGGATGGGGTGAATGATGCACCTTCATTAAAAGGGGCCGACATCGGGATTGCCATGGGCAGGAAAGGAACCGATGTGGCAAAACAGGCGGCAGACATGGTCCTTACGGATGATAATTTTGCTTCCATTGAAAGGGCTATCGAGGAAGGGAGGGGAGTGTATGAAAATATACGGAAATCGGTAATCTTTCTCCTCTCCTCCAATATGGGGGAGCTGCTTACCATGTTCCTGGCAGTTCTTGCCAATCTTGCCGCCCCGTTAAAATCCAGTCATATTCTGTGGATAAACCTGATCACGGATTCCCTTCCGGCTCTGGCACTTGGGGTGGACGCCAATGATATGGAGCATCTGATGCGGCAAAAACCCAGAAGGGCAGGGGAAAGCCTGTTTTCCAGAGGGGGACTGCTGACGACCTTTTTTTATGGCGCAATGATTTCCGCTGCCAGTCTGGCTGCTTTTCTGGTGATTCCCTGCGAAATGCTTCGGGAGGTCGGATGTGAGATTAATTTGCAGAATATAGGCAGTATCCTGTATACGGAGACGGTTTTACGGCGTTCGCAGACCTATGCGTTCACGGTATTGGCCATGTCCCAGCTGTTTCATGCAATCGGAATGCGGGATATGTCAAAGTCGGTTTTGGGCAGAAGGCTGTTTGAAAACAAGCTGATGCTTCTGGCATTTGGGTGCGGATTGGCTTTGCAGGTCTGCGTGACGGAGATTCCTTTCCTTGTGAAAGCCTTTGGCACTGCATCTCTGTCACTGTCGGAGTGGGTGAAGCTGGGATGCCTGTCAATGCTTCCACTGGTGGTTCATGAGATTTTTGCTGTATTCGGTGAAAAACTATTTGCCAATAGTGAAAAAAATGGTATGATAATAGACAGTAAGTCAAAAAATGAAATGAGGTAATTTATTCATGGATAAAATTATTTTAACGGGTGACAGACCTACAGGACGTCTGCATGTAGGACACTATGTGGGTTCCCTGCGAAGAAGAGTGGAGCTGCAGAATTCCGGAGAATATAAGAAGACATATATTATGATTGCAGATGCGCAGGCTCTGACCGATAATATTGAGAATCCCGAAAAGGTTCGCCAGAATATTATCGAGGTGGCACTGGACTACATGTCCTGCGGACTGGATCCGGCAAAGTCCACTTTGTTTATTCAGTCCCAGATTTCCGAGCTGTGCGAGTTGACCTTCTACTATATGGATTTGGTAACCGTTGCAAGACTTCAGAGAAATCCTACTGTAAAGAGCGAGATTCAGATGCGTAATTTTGAAGCCAGCATTCCGGTAGGCTTCTTTACTTACCCGATCAGTCAGGCTGCAGATATCACTGCTTTCAAGGCCACAACAGTGCCGGTTGGCGGTGATCAGCTTCCTATGATTGAACAGACCAGGGAAATTGTTCACAAATTTAATACGGTATATGCACCGGTTTTGGTAGAGCCTTCTGCACTTTTGCCGGAGAATGAAGCCTGTCAGAGATTGCCCGGTATTGACGGAAAGGCTAAGATGAGTAAGTCACTTGGCAACTGTATCTATTTGTCCGATACCGCAGATGATGTGCGCACAAAGATTATGAGCATGTATACCGACCCCCTGCATTTGCAGGTAAGTGATCCCGGACATCTGGAGGGAAATACCGTGTTTACTTATCTGGATGCATTCTGCAGACAGGAGCATTTTGAAAGATATCTTCCGGATTATGCAAATCTGGATGAATTAAAGGCCCATTACCAGAGAGGCGGTCTTGGAGATGTAAAGGTAAAGAAGTTCCTGAATAATATTATGCAGGAGACTTTGGAACCCATCCGTCAGCGCAGAAAAGAATTGGAAAAGGATATTCCTGCGGTATATGAAATCCTCAGGAAGGGTTCTGAGGTAGCCAGGGAAACAGCAGCACAGACGTTGTCTGAGGTGAAGAGCGCTATGCGAATTAATTACTTCGAAGACAGCGAACTGATTCGTATGCAGAGTGAGAAATACTTCAGCGAATAGTTTTGTCCCTCGGTGGACAGGCATTGGAAAGGCGAAGGTATCAATATGAATAAAAATGTAGATTATGCGTGGAGAGATGGAGAGGATGAAATGAATTCCCCCATTGCGATGATGGCTGTGTTTGGTGGTTTGGTTATTGTAGCCGGAATTATTTGCATGCTGGTTTGGGGCATCAGTCATTCCAAGAAGAATAATGATGCGGTAGCGGGAAATCCCGTTCCTGCTCCTTCCTCGAATCCGATTGTGGAAACCTTGGCGGAAGAAACTTCTAAGACGGATGAAAACAGCTGGACAGATATGGAGCCTGTTTCCGGTATCGAGGATATGGCATTCCGGGATATTTCCGAAGAGGTAACGGCCCGTGATGTGATTAATCTGAGAAACACTCCGGATGCGTCAAGTGAAGAGAATGTTGTGGGTCAGCTGAATAATGGGGAGGTGGCTACCAGAATCGGATACAATTCCGAATATGGGTGGTCAAAACTGAAGTACGACGGTCAGGAGGTTTACGCTGCAACCAAGTATCTTACCTCCGATTTGAGTTATCGCCCTATTGTGGTGAATACCGATAAGAATCGTGTTACTACCGAAGAAGGGAAGGTAGTCATTTTCCAGGATTGCAACGACACCGTAACTCCTAAGGAGTATGTAAACCTTCGTACCGAGCCCAGCACCGCACAGGGAAAGGCGACCGTAAGATGCGTGATGAACAAGGGGGAACAGGCACATCGTACCGGCTACAGCCCCGATGCAGGATGGTCCAGACTGGAGTATAACGATGAAGTTCTCTATGTAGTTACCAGCTATCTGGAAAAGGCAGAGTAACAGTATGTTATAGAAAGAAACGATAAAAGGAACCGGGTGGAAATAACCCGGTTCCTTTTTTTGGAAAGGAGATAATGAAAAATGAAAAAAATGAAAAAGTTAGTTTGCTTAATAATTTGAATGAATTATGAGAGAGAAAGAAGTTTTCTCTTGTAGCTGTTGAAGTCTTCATCAGAGATGATTCCGGCTTCCTTCAAACGCATCAGGTTCTGAGCCTTCTTCTGCAATGCGGAAATATCACCGCTGTTCCGGAAGATGTCATCAATAATCTTCTTCTCGTACATCTTATACTCAGCATCGGTAATGAAGTTTATCTCAACAAAACTGCCAAACTGCTGCATTCTTGCAATGATATCTTCGTTGGACTCCACCATGGCAAGAATCTCTTCTTTCTTCTCTTTGAATTCGGCATCAGTTATCCAGCCACAGCTATTTAAGCTAACCAGGCAACTGATCTGTCCCTTCAATTTTGCCTCGGAGGAGAAATCCAAGGTGGTAAGCTCAGCAACCAATTCCTTCTTCTTTGCTTCGAACTCTGCAGGAGTGAAGAGGAAGGTGTGTGACAGGGTTACCAATCTGGTCAGCTTATGCTCCAAAACAGGAGCGGAGTCGTTCATCTTAATCTTGGTATCATCTGTAACCAGCTTGATGAACTGTTCGAACTGAGCCTCGGAGATGATCTCACATTCCTTCAGGATGGGCCACTTTCCAATCTTGTCGGTAACCGCTTCTTCGGAGTCTGTGGAAACATACTGAACAGACTTGATTAAGTGGGCGCAGATATCTGCGTACTCATCATCCGTGATTACGCCGAAGAGGTTTAAAATCAAAAGCTTTTTCAGATTGCATTTTAATACATCGTTGGTCACATTGGACAAATCAGAACATTCCTCAATGGTGGAAACCTTGAAATCCTCAAATTCGGTTTCGGAAAGGAAACCGATTTCGTTATACTGAATATTCAATTTCACCTTATTGAAGAAGGCATCCAGACCATTCAACACGCTGACATACTCTGCTTTGGTAGCCTTGTACTCACTCTCGGTAAGCATACCGGTCTGGTAGATTACCTCCAGCTTCTCAAGCTTCTGCTTGAATTCCTCCATGGAGATGGCGGATACGGGCGCTACGGAGGGCTCCGCAGCGGGCGCGGGTGCAGGCTCTGCCACAGGAGCGGGCGCGGGTGCAGGAGCAGGTGTGGGAGCGGGATCAGGTGCAGGAGCGGGATCAGGTGTAACCGGCCTTACCACAGGAGCAGGTGCAGGAGCAGACTCTGCCTTCACTTCCTGAACAGGAGCAGGTGTAACCGGAGTAGGGGCGTTGGAATTAACTGCCTTTGCATTCGGATCATTGGCTGCAACAATTTTGTTTAACAGAAGCAATGCTCTGTCGATCTCTCGAATATTGGGCAGTCTGATCTGTGATCTCTCAGCACCATACAAGGTATTTGTACGTACATGGATAATGATGGAATCCAATCCTTCAAACAAAGTTCTTTCTATTTTCTTGATGGATTTGAAGTCGTAGTTGATATCGCCGGAATATGTATTTCTTTTGCTCTCCAGATAAATGATACCTTTACCTGAAATACCGGAGTCGGTAATGTCCAGATAAAGACTCTTTTCATTTCCTTCAAATCGTTTCAGAAATGCTTTGTTTACATCGCATTGAAAATGCTCGTTAGCCATACATCTCGCCTCGTTTCTGTCATGATATTATGTGCTCATCACCGACAAATATGCCGATTCTTAAGGGCACTAAACAGAAGCTTTGTGTGAT
>CALYSH010000081.1 GCA_945485625.1 uncultured Lachnospiraceae bacterium
AATCTGCTCCTGAGTGATAACCGGCTTTCCATTCTGGGAAAGACCAAGCTCCATCTCAGTCTCCGCAAGTGCAATCCAGAGCTTTCTCCAGGTGCGGAACTTCATGTCCGGGGAGAAAATATACTGCATCTCCTTGCTGGCATAGCGCTCGGATAAGGGACTCTGATATCTGTCTGTACTCATTTGGTTTCTCCTTTATATATACATTTTCATTTTACATACGAATTCAAAAACAACCTCACCGCTATCGGAGCGTACGAAGGTACTCCTTGTGCTCCGGTGTCACACGGAAGCTTTCGATTGCTTTCTGAATGGTCTTTTTATGGATCCATTCCTCCAACACGTGTCCCTCCAGATAGGGAATCGTGACATCATATTGTTTCGCAAGGGCCGTGGCAAAATACCAGGCCACAACCATTTTAACATAATAATCGGGATTTTCAACACCTGAAACCAAATCCAAATGCTCTATTTCGAAATGTTCTTCCAAAAAAAAACGCATCAGACAGTTGATTCCAAAGCGTATGGTGTAGGCAGCATCCGATGTAATCCACCGTTTCAAAATCGGGTACAGCTCCTCCGTATGCTTCTTCATAATCTTGGCAGAAGGCAGGTCGCAGGTAGCCCAGTTATCCACATATGGCAGAAAAGCCTCTATCTGCTCCACACACCGTTGATAATCCTGTCCCTCACATATTACAAACATATGGAGCATATTTTCTTCAAAATATTTGTGAGGAATGTCTGCCAGAAACGAATCAATATCCGGCCGGGCCGCCAATTCCTTTGCCATCCGGCGAAGAACCGGGGTGCGCACTCCGATAATGCTTTCCGGCGGAATGTTTGGAATCAGCCGACATTGAAACTTCCCAAATTCCACATCCCGGAAAGACTGCAACTGCTCTCTGATATATTCTTTTATCATTTCGTCTCCCATTCGGCCTAAAAAATGAAGCCAAATTATTATAGCACATTTCTCATCGAAATTCCACAAAAAAAGCACCATAAACATGGTACTTTTTTCGAAAAGATTATTGCGCTGACCCGGAGTCTGCACTCATCTTCAGCTGCGCATTTACCAGCCCATAATAAATTCCCTTCTGTTCCAACAGTTCATTGTGGGTGCCGATTTCCGCGATTCCGTGTTTATCAATGACCACCAGACGGTCTGCGCCGCGCAGGGTAGACAACCTGTGGGCAATGGCAAAGGTGGTTCGTCCCTGAATCAAGCGATCCAGTGCCTGCTGAATCAGGAACTCGCTTTCCGTATCCAGTGCGGAGGTGGCCTCATCCAGAATCAATATTCTGGGGTTGTTCAAAATGGCACGGGCAATGGCGATTCGCTGACGCTCCCCACCGGATAAGTTATAGCCGTGCTCTCCTACATAGGTGTTGTAACCATCCGGGGTCTTACAGATAAAGTCATGTGCATTGGCCGCCTTGGCTGCCTGAATCACTTCCTCCAGCGTAGCATCCGGCTTTGCGAACTTAATATTTGCCAGAATGCTGCCTGAGAACAGGAAGGTTTCCTGCAGTACCACACCAATTTGAGAATGCAATGCCTCGCGTTTGATGTCCCTTAAATCCACACCGTCCAGGGTAATACTGCCCTGGTCTACGTCGTACAACCGCATAATCAGATTAATCAATGTGGACTTTCCGGTTCCGGATGCACCTACCAGGCCAATCATTTCGCCGGGTTTCACATCAAAGGTTACGTTCTCCAAAACCGGCTCGTAGGTCTGATATCCAAAGGAAACCTTCCTGAAGGAAAAGGCTCCCTGAATGGGAAACTCCTTGCAATCTGCCTTATCTGCAAGCAGCGGCTCCTCATCCAGTACATCATAGATTCGGTTCAGACTGGTAATCATCTGCATAATCATTCGGGGCATATGGGTCATCCAGTTTAAGGGGCCGAACAGATAACCGGTGTAAGTAATAAACTGCAGCAGCTGACCAATGGTCATATCTCCCTGCAATACATCCAGTCCGCCAAACCACACTGCCACATAGGTACCGGCACCCATCAGAAAGGACAATATGGGGAAAAAGACAGCCCAGAAGGTTTCATTTCTCCTTTGAATCTGAGCAAACTCCCTGGTCTTTTGTGTGAACTTCTTGCTCTCCCGCTCCTCCTGACCAAAGCATTTTACAATTCGCATTCCGGCCAGAATATCCTGAAGATTGCTGTTCAGGTCATCAAATTTCAGCCACTGTCTGTGAAAAATGGTATGTATATGGTGCCAGAACACCCTGGTAATCACCACTACCACCAGCACAAATACCAGCGAGAGCAGTGTCATCTTCACGCTGATGGAGAACATCATCACCAATGCCACAATCATGGTAAGCAGGGTAGAGAACATGTCCCCGAATACCTCCTCCATGAACTCCCGGATCTGTCTGGTATCTCTGGAGACGCGGTTCATCAGTTCACCCGGTCGTCTGTTGTTGATAAAAGACAGGGACAATACCTGAATCTTGTAATACAGCTTCTTACGAAGGCTCATACTGATGGATGCTCCCAGCTTTACACAACACCAATATCGATAAAATCCAAGGCCAAGGCGAACAACCAGCAGGGTAAATGTAATTGCAATAAAAATTACCAGTTCCCTCGCCGTACCGTTTCCCGTGGTCAGAGTATGATCCACAAAATCCTTTTGAATCATTGGGTTCAAAAGGTCAATCCCGGAAGCCAGTACCATCATAACGGAAATCATCAAAAACTTCCCCACGAATTCTCCGCAGAGAGCCAGAAACTTTTTCAGCACATCCGCTTTGCCGTCACAATAAGGACATTTACTGGTACCGGGAAGGGCACGATTACACTTCTCACAGTACTTTTCATTTTCTCTGCTGATGACCCGGTCCCGGTCCTCTACGGGGCGGTTCTCCTCCATGGCAGTGATGATATTCTGGGCACCTCTTGCCACATATGCCACCCTTGTAATCTGTCTCATGGAAAAACGTGCCGCAGCGGTTTTGCTGCCATCCTTTCCAAAAACCGTGACAATACCACTGTAAATCTGGTGCTCACATTTCACCTTTTCACAGTCCTTCAAATCAAAGGCTGACAACAGCCTTCCGTTCTCCAACACCACAAGGCGTTTTGTGGTAACCACGAACCATTGTTTGTCCGCGAACTCGGAAACCGCAGTCATCTCGTTCGGGTGAAGCTTTAAGTCCAGCGGCACACAGTACCAGACTTCTTCTCCCTCGGTAAGTCCCAGAGCCAGATTACTCTCCGGGTCCAATTTATATTGTAATTTCATAGTTCCTCCAATAATTAAATAAACAAATCCAGCTTCTTTCGCTCCATAACGGTCAAAGCATACAGATCCGGCAGTTCATAACGGTTTCCGTCAATATCCGTAATCTGATACCGGTCCCCACTGATATTTACCACCGCGTCGCCTCCCATGTGCGTCGTAAAGCGGCAGCTGCCGAAATCCGTTACCACATGCCAGTATGCATATCCATACTCATCCTTCACATCCAGCACCTTTCGAATCACCGGCATGAAATAGCGGAGCCTGATCTGCTCCTGAATCATCTCCTGCTGATCCTTGGGCAGGTCCTTCAGATTCTGAATCAAACCGATTTCCTTTGCCTTCTCGTCCGCCTCACGGATGGAGATGTACTCCTCCGGATTCGTCAACGGAAAGGTCAGGTATACTCCCACTCTGTCATATTCCTTCTCTCCGACTTTCAATGCCAGAAATCCGCCGCCGGTACGATGAAACCGGGAATTCCCGGCATTTAAGAAGCGCATTTCCAGCACTTCCTCCGATTCTCTTTTTAAAGCCTCCTCGTCCAATTCCTCCAGATCCAGAAGATTGGGGCCGGCATTTTCCATATCATGCATCATTGTTTTTTCCTTTCTTTCCATCTAACGTCACAACTGTCTTCATTAATCCACTGCACGCATTTCCAGGGCCTTTGTCTGCAGCTTTGTCAGCTTGTAAAAGGTTCCCTTTTGCGCCAGCAGCTCCTCATGGGTTCCCTTTTCCGTGACCTTTCCGTTATCCAGAACAATTAAATGGTTCGCATTCCGAAGGGTGGACAGACGGTGGGCAATGGACAATACGGTTCTGCCCTTTTCCAACTGCTCCAGAGATTTCTGGATTGCCAGCTCTGTCTCCGTATCCACCGCCGAGGTTGCCTCATCCAGAATCAGGATTTTCGGATCTGCCAGAATCGCTCTGGCGATGGAAATCCTCTGCTTTTCCCCACCGGACAACGCACGGTTTGCAGGTCCCAAGATGGTATCATATCCCTGGGGCATCTTGCAGATAAAATCATGGGCACTGGCCTGAATGGCTGCCTTAATAATCTCCTCCCTGGTGGCATCCGGCCTTGCATAGGCAATGTTTTCTGCCACCGTTCCCATGAAGATATATGTCTCCTGGGATACCATGGCTACATTCTTGCGCAGTTCCCTGAAACCATACTGCTTTACATTAATCCCATCCACCAGCACCTCACCCTCCTGGGTATCATACAGTCTGGAAATCAGATTCACCAGTGTGGATTTTCCCGCGCCGGAGCGTCCTACAATCCCCAGGACCTCCCCGGCCTCTACCTTGAAGCTGACATCCTTCAATATGGGCTTGTTTGGTTCGTAGCCGAAGGTGACATTCTTCAATTCGATTTCCCCCCGCAGACTTTCCGGGCGAACCGGGTCCGGCACCTCTTTTACCTCCGGTACCGCATCGATGATCTCAAACATACGCTGTGCGGAGTTCATGGCATTGGTATACCAGCGGAATATCCTGGACATAAACTCCAAAGGCCACTTTAACTGCCCCACATATCCGGAGAAGGTAATCAACAGACCGATTTCCATGTTGGAACCGCAGATAATCAAGGAAGACCCTACCGCCCAAACCAGGAAGGACAAGGAATCCTCGATGAAGCAGTACAAGGCCCAGAACCGGCAGTCAAATTTCGCCACATCCACCTCTGCTTCCCGTACCCTGGTATTATTCTTATCAAAGCGGCTCATCTCCTGCTCTTCCCGACCGAATGCCTTCACCACACGCGCTCCGGTAAAGTTTTCATTCATCTGACCATTCATTCTTCGGTTCGCACGGTGCCGTTTTCCATAATAGTGCCAGAGAATGGGCATCAGCCGATAGCTCACCGTAAACAGGATTGGCATCAGAATAATGGATGCCGCTGCCAGAATCGGATTCAATGAAATCATAATGGCACAGGTTGCCACAATGGTTCCCACATTAATAAAGAAATACGGAATACCGTCTATAAAAAAGCTGGACACCTCATCCGCATCATCGGATACTCTGGTCATCAATCCACCGGTCTGACGCTTGGTAAAGAAGCTGATCGACAGCCTGCCCATGGATTCAAAGACCTGGCTCTTTAATTTCGCAATGACATCGGAAGCAATCTGCGCCGTAAATACACCCTGCAGAATACCAATCCCCTGGATCAGTATCTTCGATACAATCATGGTGATGACCAACATCCCCAAGGCCAATACAAAGCGCCCCTGGGGCAGATGGAACGTCTGAAGGAATGCTTCATCCTTTGCCAGCACCTTATCATACAGAATGGTACCGCTCAAATATGGCCACACCAGATTTAACAGTGCCGTTCCGATATAACAAAGGATCATTATTGCTAATCGAACCTTGTAATGTTTAAAATACGACATAATGCGAAACAGAATGGAACGCTTATCCATACACTTGGGGCAGACCTTCCGCTCCTGGTCCGGATATATCATGCCGCATTTCGGGCAGCACTCCTTCCCCTTCTTAATATCCAAATCCTCCGGCTGAATCTCCTCATTCTTTTTCAGCTTTTCCAACAGCCGCCCAAGTCTCATAAAGCTTTCCATCCGGGTATTGGAAAACTGACAAAGATACTTCTCTTCTCCCGCTATGTTCCCCATCAGAATACCGGTGCTGACCTGCCGTAATACCTCCAGCTTCTCCACCTGTGCCAGTTCAAAAAAAAGTACTGCCGGTTTCTCCGCTTGTGCCGCTTCCTCCAGGGACCAGCTGTTGTATCCTCCCAGGCGCACCTCTTTCTTTTCTATGTACGGATACCTTGCAATAATCAATTTATCTTTCGTAATAGCAATCACAGAATCTGCAAATCGAAAGCACTCATCCAGATCACCATTGGCCGCAAAGATAATATCCTCCCCTTTTATGCCATAGCCTTCTATGGCCTCCAATAAACTTAATGGTAATTTCATGGTTCCTCCCACTTCCATAACTCCCCCGTTTTAAACGTACTACTCACGATATTTTGGCAAAAGAAAAGGCACAACACACCAGCGTATGTTATGCCCTACCAAACTCTTTTCAAAACCATATCATCTGAATTCATCCAAGTACAAAACAGGCGCCAAAACCTAAATTCTTCAGTTGATTCTTTTTTAATACTCTATTGAACATTTTTTTGTCTCCTTTCTTTCTGACAATCATTTCCAGTTACATGTCAATACTAGACTGATTTCTCACATATGTCAACAACTTTTTCTTCCCTCGCCTCATTTATTCCTTCCGAGAGCCGGATACCGGTCTTTGTATTTGCCAATCCCCCCAGGGCGGTTTCCTTCAGAGAATGGTCCATTCTGCTTCCAACCTCCTTCATGGCATCAATCACCTCATCCACGGGGATTTTGCTTTCGATGCCTGCCATTGCC
>CALYSH010000082.1 GCA_945485625.1 uncultured Lachnospiraceae bacterium
AAAATAAGGCTCGCCCTTTAGGGTGGGCCTTATTTTAATTTGCGTTACTTTATTGGACACATGACCTCTAATGGACAGGACTCCCTGCGTTCCTATATTCCCTTACTCATAAACATTTCCATTGGCTGTTCATATCCGGGAATATCTACAGTAAATCCCCCACAGTCCTTGTATCCAAGTTTTCTATAAAAATGCTGCGCATCCTCATCAACTTGTGTAGAAGTCAAAACCATACCATAGCCCTGACTCTTCATATCGCTTTCCCAGTATTTCATAAGTTCACGACCATAACCTTTTTTCTGTTTTGACCAGTCTACAAAAAGCATGGTACAAAACGGGGTATTATCCCAAAACAGATTGAATCTTAACAATCCAACAGCATTGCCATCCTCAAACAGAACATACGCCTGCTTATCTCGAACTTTCTTTTCAAATTCGCTTTCCGGCAAATGCTTATCCAGGCTATACCAAAAGTCTTTATCTTCTTTTTCAACATATCTTACTTCTAACATGATATCCTCCACTGACGTATAAATCGAAACTTTCGAAAAATAATACTACTCTTTCATCACCTACATTATCCACAGAAACATAATGGAAGAATCTATCTGCCCTGAGACGGACGTAAACAAGCCTCTCCAAACCCTAATACCACAAAAATCACAGTCAGATTCAAGGTCTGTTGAAAACTGAATATGCCGTTGATGGTGTGTGCGAACAGGCACAGTCCGCAGCCAAACACCCATGCATTTTCCTTCCCCCGCTTCAGGAAACGGTACATGGCGGAAATCATCATTCCGCCGAAGCCTGCCAGTCCAATAAAGCCTTCGTTCACCAGAATTGTCAGCCATTCATTATGTGCATTGGTCAATCTTGCATCTCCAAAGATGCTTCTACAATACTCCAGAATTTTATGATCCGGTACAGAAGCAAGGAAACGGTACATACTGTCCGGCCCCACACCAACCAGCCTATGAAACAAGGACATATCACACAAGCACATCCACCCGGTCTTCCAGGTAGCTCCTCGGTTGCTCCCCCAGGTATCGGATATTACAAAGAATTTCTCCGGAAGTCCAGGCAACTCTTCCGGATGTCCTGTTTTGTACATGATTAAGCCTATTACAACCATTATTCCAACCGGAAGCGCCGATATAAAAATCACCCGAATCCATTTATATGCTGCCGAAGGGAGGGGACACTTCCGCTCCAGAAGAACAAAGAGAATCAGAAAGAACAGGCAAAAGGCACACAAGACAACAGGCATCCTTCCCAAGGTCAGCAAATCCAGACATTCTGTACTATAGTCCATTTTATCCGGCCAATGTTTTCGAATCCTCGAAATAGCCAAACAAGCCAGGGAAAACAAACCGGCAATTTCCCAAAACCTTCGCAGAGTCTTTTCCCCGATACAGGACAATACAAACAACAGACAAAGCACGCCAAACAGGGCCATCATACCACTGTCACTGCCCTGCAAAATCAAACTCATGAAACCTATGTATGTATAGATGGTTAGAAAAATACGGAGGAATATATTCCGACAGGTCTCTCCCCACAGCAGACCAACACCCAGGAAAAAGATACTGACCTGATATCCACAGTACCAATTAATGTTTCCCACTGTTGATAAAAAACCATAGCTTGCGTAATCCATCTCAAAGGGTCTGATACCGAACCGGTTCAGAATCCCCAGCACATAGACCCCGAAAGAAACCAATAACCCCAGGCCAATCAGTATTTTCCCCCAGGGAAGCTTCCCCCGACAGGCATATCGGGAAATCAGAAAATAGGATACCATAACCGCAAGCAAAGGAATCAGTCCCAGATACCATCCGTTTTCCCCCCACTTGGCGGTCTCCTTGTATTTGGAGCACGCATAAGATATTAAAATACTCACGAAAAAAAGGCCTGCAAACCAGTCTGTCACAGATAGCTTCTCCATGACACACTGCTTCAAGGCCTCTACATGATTTAGTAGGGATCCGCTATGGCTTTGAAACCAAAGCAGTCCTGCAAAAAATAATTTCAGTCCCAGCAGTACAATTACAAACCACTGTAATTTTTCGATCAAAAAGCGAAAGAAATCCGCCTTATCCGTCCCGATGAAGGCGTATCCCTGTGTAAAGTAAAGAGGAAGAGCAAGAAGAATTGCAAACAGATACACCAATACCAGAATATGGAGGCAATCGTCCACATATCCGGAAAGCGTCTGTGCAATTGGTTCTACGTTCTTCCTCTTCTGATTCATTTTCCAACCGGCAACTCCTACTTCATCATTTCGGCGAGTACTTCCTTCGCCTTGTTCAACTGATTATCCACTTCCCCTTCTGTGGAATAATAGGTTTCCCCGTCAAATTCACAGATAATATCGGGCTCAATACCCACTCCGTGAATATTCCTTCCATTGGGTGTGAAATAACTGCTGATTGTGATTTTGACTGCAGAACCATCCCGCAAAGAGCGCACCGCCTGTACAATGCCTTTTCCATAAGTCGTGGTACCAATCAAGGTCCCCTTTTTATAATCCTGAATGGCCCCTGCCAGGATTTCCGCAGCGGATGCCGAATTCATATCCACCAGCACCGTCATAGGGATATCTATCTCATGCTTTCCGTTGCTGCGGTACTCCTCACGTTTACCGTTCTTATCCTCCGTATATACAATCAGGCCCTTGGGAAGTAACATCTCCCCGATTTCCACCACCGTGTCCAGATTTCCACCTGGATTCTGGCGCAGGTCCAAAATCAGACCCTTCATTCCCTGGGACTTCAGATCTTTCAATGCATTCTCGAACTGTCCGGAGGTCACGTCATCAAACTCCACAATCTGAATATATCCCATCCGGTCCTCCAGCATTCTGGATACAACAGTTGGCGTTTCCACCTTACCGCGGATTACGGTCACATCCATCCTTTCTCCATCTCTCAGGATAGACAGCACTACCTCCGTATTTTCCTCTCCCTTAATCAACTTCACAGAATCCGAGGTCTGCATCCCATATATGGATTCCCCATCAATGGCATATATCAGATCGTTGGCGCGAAGCCCGGCCCGTTCTGCGGGTGAGTCCGGCATCACACTGGAAATCTTGGTAGAATTTCCCTCCTTGTCAAACATAATGTACGCGCCAATACCGTAATAGATACCGGCTGTACTCATCTGTAGCTCTTCCACCTCTTCCTTGGTGTAATATACCGAATAGGGATCATCCAGTGCCTTCAGCATTCCACGATAGATGCCTTCCGTTAACTCCTCATCCGTCACCTCATGAAGATAAAACATCCTGTCAATCAGTTCCTCCAAGGTTTCAATTTTCTGGACAACCTTGGAAGAAAGAAGGCCTTCCTCCTCTTCGGTCCGGTCCTGAGGCTCCTGCGACTCCTGCGACCGTTTTTGAATCTGTCCCCCAATCGTCACTCCCAGGTAGATAACACATACCACCAACATGGTAACCATGGCCCCAAACATCGCTCCGGTGAAAAATCCATCGGAACCTCTCTTCCTGCCGGAGGGCGAAGGGTTGGAACCGGGAGCAGGGTATTCTACCGAATCCACATCAAAATACTGATTGTTGTTTTCCATCTTTTATTATACACCTCTTATTTGGATAGATAATTCCAGGGATTTACATAGGTACCATTCAGTCTGACTCCAAAGTGAAGATGATAACCTGTGGAGGAACCGGTAGTACCTACCTCCGCAATCTTCTGACCTCGGGTTACAACGTCCCCCTTCTTTGCAATCAGCTTGGAGGCATGCATATAAATAGTGTACAAATCATCCCCATGATCAATCATCACATAATTCCCCATGGAATAATGATAGGTGGAAGCCACCACCTTTCCGCCATATGCCGCATAAATATCGGTACCCTTTGGTGCCGCCAGATCCACACCGTAATGCATGGTCATGGGTTTTCCCGTAATCGGATGGGTACGATGGCCAAAATTACTGGTAACCCTTGTATAGGTGGCCAACGGAAATGCAAAAACACCGCCGTCATACTTCAGGCGCTCGGCTTCCTCCAGACGCTTCCGTTCTTCTTCGATGGCCTGCTCCAGTTGACGAATCACTTCTTCCTGAGCTGCCAGTTCTTCCTCTTCCGCCTTGATTGCCGCCTCCTGCTGCTGGATATCGTCTTCATACGCTTCCACATCCAGTTTCTTTTCCGCAATCAGCTCTTCCAGGTTTTTCTGTTCTTCCTCCACAGCTGCCTTCATTTCATCCAGATATTCTACCTGAACCTCCAGCTGCTTCTCACAAATCGCAATCATTTTTCTAGCGGCAATCAGCTGCTGCCACTGCTCCTTATCGTAGTTTGCAATCGTCTCCATATAAGAAGCCTTATTCAGCATATCCCCAATGCCTACGGAATTCTGCAAAAGCTCCATGATATAGCTGTCCTTCTGCTCATACATAATCTTGATATGAGTCATCACAGCATCCTTCTGCTTCTTTTCCTCTTCAATTGCAAGCACCAGCTCTGCCCTGGTATTCTCCAGTTCTTCTTCCTTTTCGGCAATTTCCAGCTTAAGGCCTTCAATCTTTTCCTCCATCTCAGTCACCTGGGCATCCAGCTGGCTGATATAGTTTTTCAAATCCTTCTTTTCCTTCTCCAGCTGCTTCTTGATGGCCTTGATGTCACTGATACTGCTTTTAATGTCCTGTTTTTCTTTTTCCGCCTGCTTAATCTGCTCTTCCTTCTGTTTGATGATATCGTTTGTAAGCTTGCTGCTTGCGGCAGAGGCATTCATTCCATCCCCTACCAGACCTAACACACATACTCCGGCCAGCAGAATTCCGGCGATTCTCACTCTTAATTTATACATGTAAATGCTTCCTCACTGTTGTTATACTTCCCAAGAATCCAATTCCCACACCCAGAATCAGTGAAACGGGGAGCAGGAATTCATATATGGTATCCACCGGCAGAAATGCAAGAAAATTGCTGAGCATACTAAACTGCTCTGCCACGTAACTCAGTGCATAATTATAGATATTATAAATGATGCCCAAAGGAATAGCCGCACCGATTAGTCCAATCAATGCACCCTCAAAGACAAAGGGAGCACGTACAAAGAAATCCGTAGCGCCAATGTACTTCATGATGTTAATCTCTTCCTTACGCACGGAAATACCGATGGTAACCGTGTTGCTGATTAAGAAGATGCTGACTGCAAACAATATCACAATAATACCCAAGGAGACATACGCAATCAACAGATTTGCTCCGGACAATGTATTCGCAGTGATTTCGGAGTAATTCACCTTACGAATCTCCGGAATACTTTCCAGCCAGGTCACCAATGAACTTTGCATTTCGACATCATTCAGAAAAATCTCATAATTGTTCATACCTTTCAGGGGATTTTCCATATACCCCAGGTTATAATCCTCCCCCAGGTAGTCCCGGCCGAAGGTGTCCCATGCTTCATCATCGGAAATAAAGTTTACCTCAGACACCTCCACACGGGCTGCAATCATCTGACCGATTTCCTTTATTCTTTCATCGGTAGGAATCTCCCCCTCTTCATGTATATGTTCATGTTTCTCGCACAAGTCATTTTCATCGTGGAAAAAAACGGTGACGGACACCCCCTTCTCCGCAGTCTGAACAATGTGCTGGAAATTGGCAATGACAGCATAAAACAAACCAAACAAAAACAGACAGGCCGATATGGTTGCAATGGATGCAAGAGAAAACAGCTTATTTCTCCATATATTTGCAATCCCCTGCCGAAATGTATAAAATATAGTACTAATCTTCATCGATGTAACTTCCTTCCTCCTGGTCACTGACAATAACACCCTTCCTTACTGTCACAACCCGCTTGTGCATGGCATTTACGATTTCTCTGTTATGAGTAACCACCACGACCGTTGTACCGGCCTCGTTGATTTCCTCCAAAAGCTTCATAATGTCCCAGGAATTCTTAGGATCCAGATTACCGGTAGGCTCGTCCGCCAACAGAATGGTGGGCCTGTTGACCAACGCTCTTGCCAGAGCTACTCTCTGCTGTTCTCCACCGGAAAGCTGCCTGGTCTTTGCCTTGTATTTCCCTGCAAGTCCGACGGTAGCCAGAATGGAAGGTACATTTCTGCGGATATCCTTGGGAGAAGCTTCCACAATACGCTGGGCAAATGCCACATTTTCATATACGTTCCGGTCCTTTAACAGGCGGAAATCCTGAAATACAACGCCCAGGTTTCTGCGTAACTTCGGAATCTTTCTGTGGCTTAGCTTTGCCAGGTCGTCACCCATTACATACACTGCACCCTCCGTAGCTGTCAACTCTCTTAACAGCAGGCGGATCATGGTGGACTTTCCGGATCCGCTGTCGCCAACGATAAAAACAAACTCCCCCTTATGTATACGAAGCGTCACTCCGTTCAATGCCGGAGAACCGGTGGAGTAGGACTTACTTACATTATCCAGAAAGATGACGCCGTTCTGCTCAATCATCTCTTCTCTTTTTTTCTGTAATTTTTCTTTTCTGCTAATCATAAAAAACCTCTTTTTCAAAACCGTTATTCACATTGGTCCCATGGATACGATGTCAGAATTCCCTAACAATGATACCTATGGATTGTTCGTACTTCGTACTCTCACAATCCTACAAAATATTCGCATATCGCGGG
>CALYSH010000083.1 GCA_945485625.1 uncultured Lachnospiraceae bacterium
TTCTCTTCCGCACATTTATATGGCGAGAAGCCATACATGAGCAAAAGGAAAGCCTCGCAGAGGCGATTTTGCGAATGTGGCTCCGAATTTATTCTTCTCTTCCGCACATTTATATGGCGAGAAGCCATACATGAGCAAAAGGAAAGCCTGTATCATCCCCTATGAATATACATCCGTGTTTCGTTTCCGCTCTCTTCCTTAACAAAGCAATAGAACTCCCACCCGTATCTCTCGTAGAAGGAAGTATGGGAAGTCACCAGATACAGTGTATCCACACCGGCTTCCTTCATATCATCGCAGACATACTGCAAAAGCTTCCCTGCCAGTCCCTGACAACGATAGGCCTCCTCGGTATAGACCGCACACACATTGGGTGTCAGATCCACCCTGTCGTGGAAATCATTCTCGATTACTCCCATTCCCGCAATGATATTATCCCCGTCCAGCATCACGTACCACTGGGGTACAATCATTTTCAGCCGAACCGCCGCGGTCATGCTTTCTGCATATGCTTCATAGGGAATGCCCCACTTCTCATGAAACCATGCCGCCATCTGCTCCAGCATTTCCGGTCTGTCGGAAACGCGAATGATTTCATAATCTTCCATAAAAAACTCCTCTCTATAAGAATGGACCGCCGAAAGATTCCTCTTTCGAATGCGGCCCCTCCATATTATACACAATTGTTCTTTTTGATATATTCTACCAGTTCGTCCACCTGGGTAAATGCAAGCGCTACCACGGTATCTGCAGCACCATAATAAATCGCGATACGTCCGGTCTCCGCATCACAAAGTGTTGCGCAGGGGAAACATACATTAGGCACATCTCCCACACACTCATACATGGTTTCGGGGTGAAGGATATAAGGATAACAGCGATATTTCACCTTCCAGGGCTCCTCCTTATCCAGAATCGCAGCACCCATATTGTAAATCATACCATTGCAGGTCTGACCTACACCGTGGAAAATCATCAACCACCCTTCATCAATCTCAATGGGAATCGGACCGGCACCCACCTTGGTCCAGGCCCAGTCTCTGGGCTCCAGCACATGATGATGCTCGCCCCAGTGAATCATATCCGGAGACTGACTCAGATAGACATCACCGAAGGGGGTATGTCCGTTATCGGAAGGACGGGAAAACATTACAAAATTTCCGTTAATCTTTCGAGGGAACATAACACCGTTTCTATTGTATGGAAGAAATGCATTGGGTAAACGATAAAAGGTCTTAAAGTCATAGGAATATGCCACACCAATGGTAGGTCCTTTATACTTTTCAAACTGAGCACACCAGGTAACATAATACTTGTCTTCAATCAGGCAGACTCTGGGGTCATAACCGTCTGCGGTACCCACGCACTCCCCGGTCTTCTCATCATAAAGCTTCAAGATATCCGGCTCGATTTCCCAGTGGATTGCATCCGGGCTCTTCCCCAAGAACAGATGGGACTTCATGGCTTTGTCATCGCTGCGAAACACCCCCACAAAAGCACCGTCCTTTGCAACCACCGCACTGTTAAAGACACTGTTTGCGCTGGGGATTGCATGTCTGTCAATGATAGGGTTGGCATCATAACGCCATACAATATCATTGCATCCTGCAGGTCTGTCCTGCCAGGGAATGTTGGGTAATTTTTCTCCGATAATCATATGTATTCTCCTTTTCTATTATTTACATTCACCTATGGAATGCCTTATGCTTTCTTTTTCTGCTTATGCTTTGCAGCACTTTCCTTTTGCTCATGTGGTTACTTCGCCATATGAATTTATGAAAACAGCCCTTTGTAAGCATGCTTACACGGTCTTTATTTCATAAATTCGCATGGCTCTGAATCGTTTCCAGATACCGTAATTTCAGATTAGTATGATAGAAATCCTTGGTGGTACATCCTGCACGGCCACCACCGGCACAGGCGCAGGCACAGGCACAGGAGCTGTGGGCGCAGGCGCAGGAGCTATGTGCACAGGAGCTTCGATGGCTGCCGGAGGAAGACGAACGGGGAGCAGGTACACTTACTACACGGACTCTTACATAGGTATTGGGGTTACTGGAATAATGATACTCGCCGGCTGTTTTGAAGGAAAGAAGTTCCTTGTCCTCCTTGGGAATATCCTCTTCCTTGATTTCCTCCTGGCTCTTAATCATGCTCTTACCGCAATACATACAGGTTTCCTTACCCACCTCTCTATTGCCGCCACATCCGGGACAGGAAGGATAATATTCAATCTTGGTACGTATAATCTTCTTGGTAGAACCGGAAAACCCGCTGCCCTTTGCAAAGATTTTTGCAATTATTAGAATAGGCAGAACAAATGCCAATACTATGGGTAACAGGGAGGTGAATATCATCAAGAGGAGTATAAAAACCACAAAGATGACGTCCCAAAAAGACGTTATTTCTACACTGTGGTCCGAGCTCTCATAGTCCTCGATTTCCTCATAATTCCGGAAGGTATAGGCATCCCAGGGATACTGCACTGCAACCGTATATTTATCACCGGCATCCAGCCCGGCCTCCCACTGCAGATAACCATCCTCCACCAGACATTCCGGAGACCATTTGGACACATTTTCCGCATTCCAGCGAATCTTCAAATGTTCCACATCAATCTCATCAAACCATCCGGGGGTAAAGGAATAAGATGCAAATGCATCCCCTTCCTCCATCTTGTACAGATGGTCTATGGTAAACCGGAAGGTGAAATTGGCAACATCATCCTTATAATACTTATCCTTCAGATACACATTCAGATATGTTCCCCCTGATTTTTTCAATTCAATCGACTCGATGCTGTCACTGAGAGCCTGAATATTGGTACAATAGCTGTTGGGAATACCGATTTCCACCCATTCCAGTGGTCCCAGGGAATCCGACTCCAGTACCAGCCAGGATATATCATAAATCATATTCAGGGTCCCGTCGTCATTGATATCTACCTGAATATTGTACTCTAGGATCCGGTCGGTAGGTTCTCCCGCCTGTGCGCTTCCCGGTACAAGAAAGAGGCATATCATTATCACCAGCAGGCCAAAAAGACATTTCTGTAATCTATTTTTCCTCATTGGCTTTTCTCCTTCTCAACGGACATTCTCCTGTCTGTCTTGCACTGTAGGCTCTGTGGAGTTCGCAATCCGGATGATTCCAGATACTCTCCCAATCATCCCGCAGCATATTTCCCAAAGGTTCCCCGTTTAAATCGCTCTGACAGGGTACCACGTTTCCACCGGGCGTAACGGCCATATTACTTAAGCAGGCTCCGCACACCGGCTTTGCCAGACCATAGGTGTCAAACAGTTCGTCTCTCACCCATCCGGGAGAAGTAAAGCTGATTTCCATCCCGTTTGCATGGCAGTATTCGATTGCTTCCTTTAACAAAGCCTCCATCTCTTCTGAGGTTAACTGCAGGGCTTCCGACTGTTCCGTACAGGCATTTCCGGTGGTAATCAGGCCGGAACAGGTCACATAGAGGATACCCTTCTGATGTAAGAACTCCAGGGTCTTTACATAATCCCGATTCAGGGTACACAGGGGTGTATTGATGCTCACATTCAGTCCTGCCTTCACCGCATTTTCAATCCCTGCAAGGGTCTTCTCATACTGGGGTGCTCCCACCAATGTATTGTGAATCGCTTCCTCACAGGAATAGAAGGTAATCTGGCAGCTGTCCAGAGAGCTTTCCATCAGCTTCTTACAATACTCTTCGGTAAGCCTGATACCGTTGGTGTTGAGACGGGTCACAAAGAAGCTTGCATAGTCGATCAGTTCAAACAAATCCTCCCGCATGGTAGGTTCCCCACCGGTAAAGGTCACCTGAGGGATGCATACCTCACGGCATTTATCGATAATCCGCTTCCATTCCTCCGTACTCAGTTCTTCTTCGGAAACCAGTTCCTGACCGGCCGCGTAACAGTGGATGCAGTTCTGATTACAGTGCCACTTCCCATCCTTTACCATGGCAGACACCAGAAGGTCCATCCTGTGAGGTGCTCTCATGTAAGGCGCATAATCCCCTAAACTGATATAATCAACGGGTTCCTTGGGTACTTTTCCTCTGGCGATATCAGAAAATGTTTCCATAATGGTATAAAGATCTCTTTTAATGATTTTCTTACTTAATAATGTATATACCTTCCGCACACGTTTGCAGGTGTTCTCCAGGATGACCTTACCGTCCTCCTCTGTAATCTCCCTGCCGTTGTATGTATTTACTTCCCTGATGAATTCTGAAAGAAGAATACTCCAGGAGGTGTTCACCGGCACAATATCCTGTCCGTTGATGATTGCAATACTGGATGCCACCTCTCCAGCCTCACACTTTGGCGGTATCAGATGAATGCGAATCACACCCGGTCCCTCCGGATTCAGTGTGGTATGCAGCACTTCCTGCATATTCTCTTCCACATAACGTAACACTTTCTTTGGTGTTTTCATAACCCCATCCTTTCAAACCACTAAAACTAATCTCATTATATAAAAAAAGCCGGACATTTTCAATTGAAATGTCCGGGTTACAGTCTATCACTTAAGAAATCTCCTGATCTTCTTTTGGCATATGGCGGAAGAAGTACACCGCCAGAACCGCTGCAGGAATGACAGACAACACAAAGGCTACCAGCTGGGCTTCCTGAATGCCCGCCAGCCCTCTTAAAGCGCTGAGAATCAAAAGACAGGGGATAAAGATAAAACCGCTTCTGGAGGCAGACAAAATGGTGGCTCCCAGCTTATGTCCGGTACTTTGCATCATCATTTCCGTTACCATACAGAATGGCAGGAACAGGACACCGATTCCATGCAGCCTGAGAGCTCTGGTACCGATTTCGATAACCAAAGCATCGTCTCGAAACTGCTGAATCAGTCCGCCGGAGAGAATCATAAGCAGGGTGCAAAGGATTACCATCAGACCTTCTGCAAACCAGAAGCTGAACCAATAGGCTTTCTGTACTCTTCCATATTTTTTTGCACCATAGTTGAAGGCGCTGACAGGCTGGAAGCCCTGTCCGATACCGATTGCAATGGAGAAAACAAAGAAAACGATTCTGGACACAATACTCATGGCAGCCACCGCCTCGTCTCCGTATGCACCTGCCTGCTTATTCAGAATCACGGTTGCCACGGAATTCAGTCCCTGACGAAGCAGGCTGGGAAAACCGGTGGATGTAACATCATAGAGGTACCGAAAATATGCCGCCTGTACCACACCCTTTCCCTGGGTAAGTGCCATGCGAAGGGACAGCTTACTCTGGGTTCTTCCGGTTAAGAACATACTCAGGAGAATCAGGAAACTTACAAATTGAGAAACCGCGGTGGAAATACCCGCACCGGCAATTCCCAAATGGAAGCCAAACATCAGAACTGCATCACCGGCAATATTTAGAACCGCGCCGGTCATCATACCGATCATACCCAGCATGGATTTGCCTTCATATCGAAGGATATTGTTCATGGTAAAGCTGGTCACCACAAAGGGAGACGCCAGTAATACATAGAAAATATAGGTCTTTGCATAGGGAGCAATCGTTGCGGTACTTCCCAGCCAGAATACCAGATCATCCAGACACAGGAAGCAAATTGCCTCGGCTACCAGAGCCAGGAAAAAAGCGGTAAAGAATCCCACGGAAGCAATGATTCCCGCTTCTCTTTCATCCTGCTGTCCCAGCTTTCTGGAAAGCATGCTGCCGCAGCCCTGACCAAACAAAAAGCCGATGGCCTGAAGCAAAGCCATAAAGCCAAATACAATACCCACCGCACCGCTGGCACTGTTTCCAAGGCTTCCCACGAAGGCGGTATCTGCCAGATTGTAGATATTGGAAACCAGCATGGTACAGATGGACGGGAAGGCCAGCTTCAAAATCAGCTTTGATACCGGTGTTTTCGTCATTTTGTCATATTGTGTCTGATGTGAACTCATAGTGCTCCTTTATAAACAGCCGCCATCAATGATTGCTGTAGATAATTAATTTATCTTTTTCCGTCAATGCTATCTTACGCTTTAAATTGTCTCCTGTAAAGAGAATCATCCTTCCGCCCGGTGACACAACGCCCAGTACGATGGATTTGTTCTCCTCAGGGCCTGCCTCATATACTGCACGTACCAATTCCAGAGCCGTACATTCCCCGGGGATTTCATCGAAGAAACGGTATACCTTCTTCATATACATTTCCCGGCTTACATAACTGTCCGCACCGGAGTCATCATAGGTCAGCATATCACAATACAGTTCATACAGGGCATCCTTACTTCCGATCTGTGTCAGGAGCTTACTTACATAACGATTACTGATCACAATATTATTTACACTGTAGCTGTGGACCACATCATAATTCTTCGGATTGAGGATTTCTACGATCACATCAATGCTCTCTACATCAAAGTCCGGATTCTCCGAAAGACGCTTTGCAATAATGTCATGTACATATACCAGGTAGGTCAATGCATTGGAATCGATATCCTCTTCCTCAACCAGATCATCGGAGAGAATCAGAACCGTGGTATCGGTTTCATTCTGATCCACAAATCCATTAATGGTTTCACAGATTAATTCCCCGTCATAAGGGAGAGCGAATTGGGAGAGCAGCAGTGCCCGGCGCTGGGCCTTGTCTCTCCA
>CALYSH010000084.1 GCA_945485625.1 uncultured Lachnospiraceae bacterium
CTCGGATGAGGAACTGGAGGAATGGTTTCAGGGATTGATAAAGGAGTATCGCAGGTGGTCTGATTATTCCTATGATTGGAAGCAGACAAGGCAGAATTCCTTAGAAAAACTGGAATTCCCGTTTCCTTACCGTGATGGGCAGAGGGAATTGGTCTCATATGTATATCAGACCATCTATCATGGGAAAAAATTGTTTGTGGAAGCCCCGACCGGGGTGGGAAGAACCATTTCCACTGTTTTTCCCGCCCTTAAGGCCATGGGGAGAGGGAGGGGAGACCGGTTATTCTATTTCACGGCAAAAACCATTACCCGAACAGTTGCAGACAATACCATTACACTGTTACGTGACAGGGGACTGGCATTTAAAAGTATTCTTCTCACTGCCAAGGATAAGATTTGCTTCTTAGACAAACCGGCATGCAACCCGGTGGAATGTCCTTATGCAAAAGGGCATTATGATCGAATCAATGATGCAGTGTACGATATGCTGATTCATGAGGATCGGTTCGACCGTGAAAGGATTGAACAGTATGCCCGCAAGCATCAGGTCTGCCCTTTTGAATTCGGGCTGGATATGAGTTTGTTTGCAGATGGTATCATATGCGATTACAATTACCTTTTTGACCCCCATGCCTTTTTAAGGCGCTTCTTTGCGGATGGAAATAATGGGGACTATTTATTCCTGATTGATGAGGCACATAATCTGTTGGAACGGGGCAGAGAAATGTACAGTGCTGTCCTGGTGAAGGAGGATTTTCTGCGTTTAAAGCATGAGCTGGAGGAAGAGCTGGAATTGGAAAGCCGGGATGCGGAACGAATCAGTAAAAATGTGGAAGAATCCAATAACGACGGTCAGTTGACACTCGAAATGACAGGAGTGTCATTCAAGGCGTCGGCGAAGAAAAAGGGTAAAAAGAAGAGCAGGGTTGGGCACTCTGTGCTGGTGAAACAGGGATATGCAGATATGCTGAAGTACCAGCTGGAGGCATGCAACAAAGAGTTTCTGGCGCTTAAAAGAATGTGTGAAAACTATCAGATACTGGATCAGCTGGATAGCCTTGTAAATCCCTTGCTTCGTTTATACAACGTGTTGACGGATTATCTGGAGGAAACCGAAGAAGAGACGCTGCCTGTCCGGGACAGCTTATTAGACTTTTCTTTTGAAATATCACATTTCCTGGATATGTATGAGCGGGTGGATGAGCATTATGTGAAGTATTCCCAGATGAATGATGACGGAAGCTTCCAGGTGAAGCTGTTTTGCGTAAATCCCCGGGAAAATCTGAAGGAATGCATGCTGAAGGGGAGGAGTACCATTCTGTTTTCTGCCACACTGCTGCCCATACAGTACTACAAGGAACTGCTGGGAGGAGACCCTGCGGACTATGAGGTATATGCCAAGTCTGTTTTTGAATCGGAAAAACGGTCGTTGCTGATCGGAAATGACATTACCAGCAAGTATACCAGGAGAACGGAGGACGAGTTTCGTAAAATGGCCTTCTACATCGAGGAAATTGTCAGCAGAAGACAGGGAAACTACATGGTTTTTGGCCCGTCCTATGCTTTCCTGCAACGCCTTTACGAAACCTATACGCAGATGTTCGGGGAAGAGGAAAAGGAATGCATGATACAGGGGGAGACCATGTCTGAGGAAGAGCGAGAGCTATTCCTGGCCAGGTTTGAGGGAAATGAGACCTGTGATATCCGGTCAATGATTGGTATGGAGGTGGAAACGGAAGAGGAAAAGTCTCTCATCGGCTTCTGTGTTCTGGGCGGCATTTTCGGGGAAGGAATTGATCTGAAAAACGACAGCTTAATTGGTGTGATGATCGTTGGTACAGGGCTTCCTCTGGTCTGCAACGAGCGTGAGATTCTGAAAAACTATTTTGATGAACGGGGGGAGAATGGTTTTGATTATGCCTATCGCTACCCCGGGATGAACAAAGTGCTGCAGGCTGCAGGCCGAGTGATCCGTACTTCGGAGGATGTGGGGATTATTGCGCTGCTGGATGAAAGATTTCTGCAGTTTGCATATCGCAAAATGTTTCCCAGAGAGTGGGAGGATTTTGAAGTGGTGGACGTGAAACGTGTCGGAAACAAGGTGGAACGATTTTGGGATTCCTGGTCGAAATACGAAAGATAATGGCTGTACTCAATGCATGAGGATGCAGATATGACGTCATCCCTGACAGAATAAATGACATGGTTTCTGAGAGAAATGACACATATGTCAATGTGGATAACTATGTGGAATTGGTGGATTTCTCTATTTTTTTGCTTAAAAAAATGACACGACCGATGACAGCTCTTTTTTCACGGGAGTCATGTTATTTGCAGGGTTTCAATCATGTGATGCTTGTGGAAGCAGGCAGCTTGTGATAATGTATCATATGGAAGGAACGAGACTATTTTTATGAAAGGTGATATAGATATGTGGGCATATGAAAGTGTTTTTTATCAGATTTATCCGCTGGGATTTTGCGGAGCACCATTTGAGAATGACGGCAGATTGGAACATCGGATTTTAAAGGTATCAGACTGGATTCCTCATCTGAAAGCATTGGGGGTGAATGCTGTCTATTTTTCGCCTGTTTTTGAATCGGATACACATGGATATAATACCAGGGATTACGGGAAAATTGATGTACGTCTTGGTACAAACGAGGATTTTAAGAGAGTGTGTGATGAGCTTCACGAGAATGGTATCCGTGTGGTCCTGGATGGTGTATTTAATCATGTGGGCAGAGGTTTCTGGGCATTTCAGGATGTTTTGAAGCACAGGGAGTCATCTCCTTATGTAAGCTGGTTTTATCGAATTGATTTTGGAGGTAATTCCGCTTACAATGATGGACTTTGGTATGAGGGCTGGGAAGGCAATTTCGATTTGGTTAAATTGAATCTGAAGCATCCTGATGTGTGCAATCATATCCTGGGAAACGTAAAGCAATGGATTGACGAATTCGGAATTGACGGACTCCGGCTGGATGTGGCCTATTGTCTGGATGAGGATTTTTTACGGCGTCTTCGATATGAAACCGGTCAGTGGAAGCAGGATTTCTTCCTCCTGGGAGAAATGCTTCATGGGGATTATAACCGCCTGATGAATGACAATATGCTTCATTCCGCCACTAACTACGAATGCTATAAGGGATTGTACAGCAGCTTTAACAGTATGAATCTGTTTGAAATCAATCATTCCCTGCTTCGTCAGTTTGGACCGGAAAACTGGACACTGTACAAAGGCAGGCATTTGTTGTCGTTTGTGGATAATCATGACGTGACCAGAGTAGCAAGCATATTACGCAATGAGAAGCATCTTCCGCTGATCTATGCATTGATGTTTGGTATGCCGGGTATTCCTTGCATCTATTATGGAAGTGAATGGGGAGCGAAGGCCGAGAAGAGCCAGGGAGATCCTGCCCTTCGTCCCAGCTTCGATGCCCCCGGGCATACCGAGCTTACCGATTTTATCAGTAGACTGTGTTTGATTAAGAAAGAATCGGAAGCCTTAAATTACGGAGGCTTCCGCTCCGTCCTTCTGACCAATAAGCAATGTATCTTTGAGCGGAAGTCAGAGCATGAGAGAGTGCTGGTAGCGATTAATGCGGATGAAAATGATTTTATGGCGCATTTTGATGCAGGCTGTCAGAAGGCTACAGAGCTCCTTTCCGGTGAAGAATATGATTTCTCCGGTGGAAGCCTGCTTCCCGCCTATAGTGCTTTCTTCTGGAAGATGAGCTGTTAAATATTGATTTTCATAAATATATGTTGACAAATAATATTATACGCGGTATAGTATCGGCAACAAGCGATGCTATACCGCGTATAATATTGCATGAAATGGAGTGAGGATATGGTTTTTAATACTGGAGCGGCGCTTTTGGATGCTATCGTGTTAGCAGTGGTATCCCAAACCCCCGAAGGAACCTATGGATATAAGATAACCCAGGAGGTTCGGAATGTAATTGAACTGTCGGAATCCACCCTGTATCCTGTTCTGAGAAGATTGCAGAAGGATGATTGTCTGGAAATCTACGATATGGAATATGCCGGACGAAACAGACGATATTACAAAGTGACTCCCAGAGGATGGGCTCAGTTAAAACTCTATGAGTCAGAGTGGAGAAGGTATGTGGATAAAATCACGGGCCTGTTTGAGGGACGTTCAATAGAGAATATTCGGGAGGGTGAGTGAGAAGATGAACAGAATGGAATTTATGAGGGAATTGGAAAAGCTCCTGGAAGGAATTCCTCAAAAGGAGCGGGAGGAGGCTTTGGCTTATTACAATGATTATTTTGATGATGCCGGAGCAGAAAATGAACAGAATGTGATCCAATCCCTGGGAAGCCCGAAAAAAGTGGCCGAGAGTATTCGGAGGGATATGGGAGAGGATGCAAGTTACTTTGCAGAAAAGGCACCGGAGTACGAGTTGGTGTCTTACCGTGAGAATCCGATGCCAATACCTGCGAAGAAAAAGGGATTACCTACATGGGCCATTGTATTGATGGTATTTTTGGGAATATTTGCTGCACCGATATTATTTGGCGTTTTGCTGGGTGTCTTCGGAACGCTGCTAGGGGTGTTGGTTTCTGCCTTCGCTGTCTTTTTGGCTTTTGGTATTACTGCAATTGTGATGATGCTTTTGCTTCCCGTTTTGTTCGTGATAGGATTTATGTGTGTGCCGGTTTCTCCCTGGGTCGGAATGGCCTGTGCCGGAGTCGGTTTGTTAATGGGCGGTTTGGGCCTTCTTTTTCTGATGCTGACCGTTGCAATCGCGGGAATTGTGATTCCTGCCATTGCCAAAGGAATCGGGACCCTTTTTCGGAAATTATTTCGAAAAAAGAAAGCGTAAGAAAAACCATTCGAATCTATTACATATGGAAGGGATAGAATTATGAAGAAATTTATGAAGGTATGCGCAATTGTTGCGGTGATTTTTGTGATTGCAGGTGCCGGCCTGGCTTTTGTTGCGGGTAGTAAGGTGGGCTCGGAGCTGGTTGAGAAAACAGTGGATCAGGTATCCGGTGGGAAATTACATTTGAAACTGGATTGGAAGGACTGGGGAATCTCGGTAGGGGATTTTTTTAAAAACAATGTTGTTGTGAAACAGGAACGATTCTATTCCATCGATGAGAATGAGCAGGGAGTCATTTTCAGAAAAGAGTACGAGGTGATAAGTGGTGATATTGCTCTGTATCCCATAGAGGATGAAGGGAGCGCACTGAAACTGCAGATTGCCGGCTGTAGCCTGGTAATAGAAGAATCCGAAGATGAACAGATTTGGCTGGAAGCCAAAAATATGGAGGGTCTGCAGTGCTTTACAGAGGGAGAAACACTTACCCTGCTGGCATCCAGAACCAATATTGGGGGTTTGATTACAACCAGCGAAATAAAGCTATATTTGCCCAAGGGATACGTCTTTGAAAAGGGCGTTGAGATGGAGCTGGGAGCCGGGGAAATCCGGGGGAAAGGTCTTGCGGCCGATGAAATCAGGATTGCCGTGGGAGCGGGAGATGTAAACCTAAAGGATATTTCGGTTGAGCACCTGGCCTGTGAAGTGGGAGCGGGAAATATTGATTGCTCCGGAAACATCCGACAGTCTGCCATTCTGCAGTGCGCTCTGGGTAATATCACCCTGAAGCCGGAAGGCCGGGAGACAGACTTTGATTATGAAATTGATTGTGCTATGGGAAATATTGATTTAAACGGCACGGAATATGCAGGCTTTGCTAAGAGTAAAAGCATAAAAAACGGAGCAGAAAAGCATATTGAGGCTTCCTGCTCCATGGGAAATATCGATATTAATTTTTAGCCGAAGCTTCGGTTGGCTCCAGTTGCTCAAACAATCCGGATTTCTTTAACGCAGGGCGAAGCGCAAGGTAGAAGATGGATGCGGCAATGACACATACCACTGCATTCACGAAGGTTGTGATGGCGCTCATCTTTGCCAGTGCGGCTGCCAAATCCTGAGGAACTCCAAGTAAATACTGTTTGTAGAAGTAACCTACCACAGGGTCTGCTACCACATTAAAGGCCATACCAAGAACGCAGGAAAGAACCGTGGTTGTGGCGATGTATTTCGCACTGTGAGCCTTGCTGATGCGGAATACCTTGTGGGCAAAGAGGCCGACAATCAGACCGATGCAAAGTTTTAACAGGAAGGTTTTTGGGGCGCTGGTGACATAAGCGGTGGTTAAATCACCGATGGTCATACCGACGGCGCCTGCTAAGCCTCCCCAGTATCCGCCTATCAACAGTGCTGCCAGGACACAGAAGACATTTCCGAAATGGAAGGCAGTTTTTTCAGTGCCTACCGGAATATCAATTTTGAAGAATGCAAAACCGATGTAGCATAAGGCAGCCATGAGTCCTGCGATGGCAAGCTTTTTCACATCGGTTTTTTGTATTTTTACACCGATGACAGCGTTGTACAGACCCTTAATGAGCAATACCACAGCAAGGAAAAGGAAGGTCAGACCGTAGGAGTATGGACGCTCCTGTGACAGCTTCTGTGCCGAAAGAGCGGCAAGCGCCTCTTTTGTCTGCGTGGTTTCGGAGGATGCTGCGTCTGCGGCAGCCTTTTTCAATGCGGAGATCTCAGCCTTG
>CALYSH010000085.1 GCA_945485625.1 uncultured Lachnospiraceae bacterium
GTCATGCGTACAAGCATTCAGATGTGGGGGAACTCCGTGGATTTGCTCCTTTCATTTTTGTCCGCAAAATAATCCCCGTCCGATTCATTTTGTTGACGCAGACGTGTGACGACTGTATACTGTAAATGATGGTAAATAAGAATTTCCGTAATATATGTGATACCAGGGGCAAAAGGTCTTTACACACTTGAGCTTGCTCATGTGTGGGTAAAAACCTTTTGAGCCGCCAAAATATGAGCATAAAAGTGGGACAACAGTCCCGCGATATGCGAATATTTTGTAGGATTGTGAGAGTACGAAGTACGAACAATCCGTAGGTATCATTGTTAGGGATTTTTTACCCTGACATCATATATATTGCGTTACATTACGGCTGAGATTACAAAGAGCAAGAAAAGATTCGTAGTCTTTGACGATGTATTACGGATGAAAGTGTCAAGAGCAGGAAAAGATTCGTAGTCATTAACGGTGTATTACGGATGAAAACATCAAGAGCAGGAAAAGATTCGTAGTCATTCGCGGTATATTACGGATGAAAATACGAGGAACAGGTATAGATTCGTAATAGAACAGTGTAAACTACGTATAAAATTCAAAAAGGAGAAAGAGATTTGTTGTCCTGTGGATGATGAAATAGAAAAAGGAGGATTCTTTATGGCAATGAAGGAAAGACCAATCGTCAGCACTCTGGCTGACGGAGGGAAGTATTGGGAGCATACATATGAGAAGTTTTATTTAAAGACCTATGTTCCTGCAACGGATATTGACGGACAGGTAAACAATTACACCTTCCGGGCACCGTTGCTGCTGGTGTTCGAGGAGGAGCGCAAGACCAGGGAGGAGGCCATTTCCTTCGCCAATGAATCCGGTCTGGCAGGCATCGCGTCTGCAGTGGATTCCTCCGTATTGTTTGTGTATCCTACCTGCGAAGGGGGCTGGAAGAATGCAACAGAGGAATTGTATGCTTCTCTTATCGCAGAGGTGAAAATGGACCCAAATTATCAGGATGGTATTGTAGCACTGACCGATTTCTTTTCCAGAGAGTTTAAGGGGTATTTTATCCGGGGTGCAGTGTTCCGTGCGGATATTTACAGCTATGGGGAGTCTGCGGATTATGTGGCAAAGCATCTGCTAAAGACGATGAACGGACAGTATCTCTGGGGGCCGGGAGAAATTACTCCCGCTATGTGCTCCATGGAGCGACTGAGTGTGGTTCCGGCGCCGGAGCGTAAGGATATCGGAATTCTAAGTGTGGGAAATTCTGATGAAATCAATCAGGCCTTTGCAGACTGCAAGGATGTACTTGTGAAGGAAAAGGCAGACTATCCCGCAGACTTTAAGCAGTTTGTCCGCAGATTCAAGATGTGGTGCGGAAATATGGAGACAGAGCCGGATTTTGATGCCCTGGGCATGACGGAGGAAGCAGGCTGTACTACGGTGCAGACCTCTCCGGATAACCGGGTTTTCAAGGGAACCCCAGAGCATAAGGTGGGATATTTCGCATATTACAATAAGGACTTGTTTGACAAGGGACCGGCGCCATTGCTGGTGGGCTTCCACGGTGGCGGGGATTCCTCCATGTTCTTAACCTTTGTATCCGGCTGGTATGAGATTGCGCATCGTTACGGCTTCCTGTATGTGGCTTTGGAGAATCACCAGAATGTCACCGCAACAGAGGTGGTTGAGGTGATTGAGCATTTGAAGAAGACATACCCGGTGGATGAGAAGCGTATTTATGCTACCGGCTTTTCCATGGGTAGCGGTAAGACCTGGGAGATGTATCAGGAGTATCCGGAACTCTTTGCCGGTCTGGCACCCAACAGTGCTTTGTTCCCGGTGAAGGATAATGCTCTGGGAATGTCCAACAGCGGTCGGTGGAACACTTCGGTACCGGTTCCCATGTTCTATACCGGTGGGGAACAGTCCCATGTACCGGAGATTCCATTCCAGGCACCCTCCGCATTGGAGCGGATCCGGTATGCGGCAGAGACCCAGCGATTAAAGAAGAAATTCCCTTATTCCTTTGAGGAGAAGGAGCGTTGGGAAGAGCCCATGTGGAGCGTAGAGGGGGACCGTGTGGAGAAAGTTTATGATGAATCCAGAGGAAGCACCATGACCATCCATTACTTTGACAGCGAAGACGGCGTGTGCAGAACTGCATTCGCCAACATCAGCAATCAGGTACACGAGTGCAGACATCATACCTGCGAGCAGGCCTGGAAGTTTATTTCACAGTTCACGATTTAATGAGCGCAAAAGAAAAACAAGCGGCTGCGAAGCAGACATTTGTTTTTCTTGCGCCATTAGCGAACGAATATCCTGCGAAGCAGGAGAAAAAGCGCGACAGCGCGAATTCGTGAGCTTATGAAAAAATGAGCGCAAAAGAAAAACAAGCGGTTGCAGCCTTTTTTTCTTACAATCAGGAAGGCTTTACAGGCAGTCGTGTCAAGAATCCGGATTCTTATTCACTGGACATAGAGAGGATGAACGGAACAGACCTGCATACACTTGATTTGCAGGCCGGAGATCGTCTCCGGATTCAGCTTGAAACCTTAAAAGGTTCTCTGTCCATGGAAATAAAGGCTTCGGATGGAACCACAATTTATCAGGGAAATGGGAAGGAAGCAACTGATTTTACGGTAAATATCACGGAAGACGGAGTATATACGATTGTAGTCTGTGCGCGTCATGCAAAGGGTGGGATGATACGAATAAATGTAATATAGAATACCGGCTTTCGTAAGACAGAAATATTGTGTAAACATAGATGATTGCAAAGATTGGGGAGGGCTTGGACATGGTTTTGTTGGTGGTTGATACACAAAAGGGGTGCTTCAATGAGTCCCTTTATGCGTTTGAAACAGTGAAAGAGAACATTGGCACCTCCTTCCGGGAAAATGGATACAAACGGCGGGGAGGAAGGAATATGAAGTGGTATCTTGATAAATATGAAGAATTAAAGAAGGTTACCCCAATCATTTCGGTATGCGGAGATGATTGTGCAGTGTGCCCCAGATTTTTGGCGAAAACCGATGAGGAATTACATGAGACAGCTGTATTCTGGCAGAAAGCCGGATGGAGAGATCATGTGGTGACGAATGAGGAAATAAGATGTACCGGATGCGGATGCAGACCGAACTGCAGTTTTATGCTTTTGCCCTGTACAATAGAACATGGAGTTACCATGTGTCATGAGTGCGGGGAATTTCAGTGTGAGAAAGTAAAGAAAACCTTGTCCGGTTCCAATGAGAAGATGATTGGGTGCAAAGAGGCTTGTGAATCCGAAAAAGAGTTTGAATTATTGAAACGGGCTTTTTATGAAAAAGAAAAAAATATGCATATTCAGGGATTCGAATAATGTTTAGACGAAAAAGAGATGCAACCTGATTTTTCCGAACGGTCAAAAAAATTTGGAGATGGATTTATCTTTTGAAAAAGAAAGGAAGAAAAAACGAAAAAGAGTAACGAGAAATTGAAAGCCATTTATTCTGGAGCACTCTGGTTTGATGAGGACGCGGAAGGGTATCTGCATTCTTATCAGTACACACAGCCTCAGATTGATTATTTTAAGGAAGCATTTGACTTCTGGTATGAGAGATGTACGGCATCCAGTGCGAAAACTTTGGAGTTTACCACAACCGCAACAAAGGTTTCCTTTGATTATAAAATCATTTGGATTGGTTCCATGGACTCCATTGAACTCTCCATTGACGGAATGCCTGTAGACATCCGCTATGTGAAGGATTTGGAGAAAGAGGGGCGTATTTCCTTTGAACTTCCGGAGGGCAGCAAGGATGTTGTGATTTATTTGCCTGCGGATGCTACCATTTTACTGAAAAATGCGGAAATCAACGGAGAATATACTCCGGCAAAGAAGGGGGAGAAGGTGCTCTGGCTGGGGGATTCCATTACCCAGGGCTTTGGTCCCCTTCGTTCCTTCCATACATATGTGAGCGCTGCCAACCGGCAGTTGAACTATGATATTGTGAATCAGGGAATCGGTGGATATGTATATGACAAGAACTCCCTGATGGATATGGGTGTTCATTTTGACAAGCTGATTGTCGCATTGGGAACCAATCAGCATGGAGACCCCACCATGGATGCCTGTGAAGAGTATTATGAACGATTGTTTGAGATTTACGGAACCGATATTCCGGTATTGTGTATTACGCCTTTGTGGCGTGGAGATACCCAGGATGATACAAAGGCATTGCAGCATTATTGTGAGGGAATCAGACAGGTATGTGCAAAGTATAAGAATATCACTATCGTGGAGGGCTGGAAGCTGGTTCCGCATTTGCCGGAGTATTATCTGGATAATCTGCATCCCAATTGCATCGGCACACAGTTGTATGCAGATGGTCTGGTAGAAGCGATTCGAAGGACGGGCTTTTAAATTCTTTCAGATGGGACAGTCATAACCTTTATGACCTGCCAATGGAACAATTGGATTGTACATCAGGATACAGGTGGATGGGAGCATTTCCTGAATGGATTAGAGTATCCGCTTTTTGGCTTTATGCTTGTGGTGGGCTTTGTCATTACAGCCGTCTTATGTGAAGCGGTTATCGGTATCATAAACTATATAAAGAAGAAAGACTAGAGCTATGAATATCATCACATTGGAACGTATTTCAAAGGTATTTACGGAAAGAAAGGTGTTTGAGGACACCGATTTCTATCTGCAGGAGGGTGAGAAGGTAGGTGTTGTAGGGATTAATGGTACCGGAAAGACCACGCTTCTCCGTATCATTGGCGGACTGGAGGAGCCGGATGACGGAAAGGTCATCCGTGCCAATCATCTGGTGATTCGTTATCTGCCCCAGCATCCGGAGTATCAGCCGGAGGATGATATGCTGGAATGTATTACCAAGGGATTGACCGGAGAGGAAAAGGTAAATACGCAGACCCGGGCAAAAACCATGCTCACCGGTTTGGGGATAAATGATTTTACTCAAAAGGCAGGTACTCTGTCAGGAGGACAGCAGAAGCGTCTTGCTTTAGTTGAGATATTGCTATCCGATGCCGATGTACTGCTGCTGGATGAGCCGACCAACCATCTGGACCAGATGATGACCGCCTGGCTGGAAGGGGAATTACGGCGCACCCGCAAGACCATTGTCATGGTGACCCACGACCGGTATTTCCTGGACTGCGTATGTAACCGGATCGTGGAAGTGGATAAGGGAAAGATCTATTCCTATCAGGAGAATTATTCCGGGTTCTTACGCTTAAAAGCGGAACGGGAGGAGATGGAGCTTTCAAGCGACCGGAAGAGACGTTCTCTGCTTCGTACGGAGCTGGAATGGGTACAACGCGGCGCCAGAGCCCGAACCACCAAGCAGAAGTTTCGTTTAAACCGCTATGAAGAACTAAAGAATATGACGGGACCGGAAACGGATGGAAAGGTGGAGCTTGGCTCCATTGCCTCCCGGATGGGTCGGACCACCATTGAGCTGGAAGGGGTTACCAAAAGCTATGATGGCAGGGTATATATCAAGGATTTTACCTACTTTTTCATAAAAAATGACCGGATCGGTATCATTGGTCCAAACGGCTGCGGTAAAACCACACTGATGAAGATAATCGCCGGGCGGATTCAGCCGGATGCCGGGACAGTCACAGTGGGACAGACTATCAAAATCGGTTATTACAGCCAGATGCTGGAGGATGCGCAGGTTGCCATGGACCCCAATCAGCGCATTATTGATTACATTCGGGATGCTGCGGAGTATGTGCAGACCACAGAAGGCCCCATATCGGCTTCCCAGATGCTGGAACGCTTCTTGTTTATAAAGTCTGCGCAGTATGCGCCCATTGGGAAGCTCTCCGGAGGGGAAAAGCGAAGGCTGAATTTGCTTCGTGTGCTGATGGAAGCCCCCAATGTTCTGCTGTTGGACGAGCCTACCAACGATCTGGACATTACCACGCTTACGGTTCTGGAGGACTTTCTGGACCACTTTCAGGGAATTGTGATTATAGTGTCCCATGACCGGTATTTCCTGGACAGAACGGTCTCCCGGATCTTTGCTTTTCAGCCGGATGGGCATCTTCGACAGTATGAAGGTGGTTATACGGACTTTCTGTTCCAGCTGGAGGCGGACGGGGATCCTTATGAGTTAAAGTTTTCTTTTGATGGCGGAAAAAGCAAAGAAGAAAAGAAACAGGCCAGGGATGAGTGGAAGAAGCAGAACGAAAGCAATAAGAAGCTGAAATTCACCTATCAGGAACAAAGAGATTACGAAACCATTGAGGCGTATATTGCAAAGATAGAAGAACGGTTGGAGCAGATTGAAACGGATATGGGAAGGAATGCCAAAGACTTTGTAAAGCTGAATGAGCTGCTTCGGGAAAAGGAGGAGCTTACTGCAAAGCTGGAAGAAAGGATGAACCGCTGGATGTATCTGGAGGATCTGGCGGAGAAAATAGCGGCGCAATCCACCGTCTGAAGCGCGATAGTATGATTTTTCAGAACCTACTGCCCCAGATGTGGTGGCCGGTTAAGACAAACAGGGAGCAATTATATGCGTGCTCAGGGTAAAAAATAAAGATGAAG
>CALYSH010000086.1 GCA_945485625.1 uncultured Lachnospiraceae bacterium
CTCGTGCTCCTCCTCGTCATGATCATGGTGATGATGCTCATGGTCATGACAACCGCAGGTACACTCCTCATCATGGTCATGATGATGGTGATGCTCATGCTCCTCATGAAGCATATCTGCAAGAAGATTCTCCAGCTTATCCGCCCCTTCAATTGTCTCCAATACGGCAGTGCCTTCCAGCTCGTCCAAAGGTGTGGTAATAATGGTTGCCTGTGCATTGTGCTCGCGAATCATATTTACACATTCATTGATTTTCTCATGACTCACCTTATCGGTTCTGCTCAAAATAATGGTTCCCGCATAAGCGATCTGGTTAATAAAGAACTCACCGAAATTCTTCATATACATTTTGCACTTGGAGGCATCCACAACTGCAACTGCACTGTTCACCTGTACATCCAGTTCTGCAGCCACATCCTCCACAGCTTTTAATACATCGGACAGCTTTCCGACACCGGATGGCTCGATTAAGATACGTTCCGGCGCATAGGTGCTGATTACTTCTTTTAATGAAGTACCAAAATCACCTACCAGTGAGCAACAGATACAGCCGGAATTCATTTCCTTAATCTCAATACCTGCCTCCTTTAAGAATCCGCCGTCAATACCAATTTCACCAAATTCGTTCTCAATCAGAACCGTCTTACTTCCATCCAGCGCTTCCTTCAAAAGCTTTTTAATCAAAGTAGTTTTTCCTGCTCCCAGGAAACCGGATACAACATCTATTTTTGTCATACGCATTCCTTTCTGTCCATACGGGCCGGGGACTCCTCCCCCAAAAAATATTACATCATAAACAGTTTCATTTTCTAACAAATCACCGAGATTGTCAATCCTTATTCCTCCCAGTAAAGAGAATAATCCAGGTCACGTAAATATGTATGCAAGTCACGGCTTCTCTCCTCTGTACCTCCAATCGTCAGTTCTTTCTTTCCGTCACGAATGCATTCAAAAATAAAACGATTGCATTTGGGATGATGATGGCATACATCCCGATAATTATCGATATTTTCAATGATATCCTTCTCATCATGGAAATAAAAAATACGAACATTGGGATACTGTAATAAGGTTTGAATGGAATACTTATATATAGCAAGAATATCCTCCAATTCTCCCGATAAGACCTTCTGTTCCCAATACAATACACTGTAAGGCGGGTAAAAAATGATAAACTCTGTATCCGTATGCTCTCGAATAAACGGAAGAATATTGTCCAAATTCTCCTGACAGCCTTCAATCCAATCTTCTCTGGTTCTCGTTTCATGGGTAGCATTCAAAATATTCTGCTTGTCCCTTCGGGCAGAGCGTATGGTTATCTCCTTGCCGAACAAATTCTCTTCTTCCCAGGTATAGGCAGTATCCGTATTATCACCGCTTCCCTTCCATCCGGCCAATAAAACCTTATATCCTCTGACCGTCACAGAAAAGTTGAGTAGATAATCCCTGTCATTCCAAATCTTTGTATCATATAAATATTCTGGTCGTTCCACATAAGGCTGATCTTTTGGCGATGTGAGCTGATATTCATTTAAATCCATCACGATATGGTTCACCTTACGGTCCCCCGCAAAAATTTGCCCCATGATCTCTTTCAAATCATCCGTTTTCGCACCGGAATAGGATAATTTTATGGTATTCCATCCCATTTCCTCATCAAACCATGAAGTATGCATATTTTCAGTCATGGATGTTCCCACAATAGCATCCGTATATTCCAGATTCCTGGCAGCACCGGCCGTCTGATAAACCGGTTCCTCCAACAGAATGGGAAGTCTGCCTAATGGAGCATGATATTGATAAAAAGGATCTGTATACACCACAAACAGGGCGTTAATCACTAAAACAGCTATTACTGTAATGACAAATCCCGCAAGGAATCTCCCATTTCCTCCAGTCGATTTTTTCTCCATTTTACCATCCTTCTTTCCGAATTTCTCAGAAATTGAAATAGATAAACTCAGAAACCTGAGTAAGCTTCAATATACAAAGCGCAAACAGAAAACCAATCCAAATACTCCATTTCACCGATCGTTGTTTTCTCAACACCAGTTCATGGGAAGACGGGGCTTTCACACACACAATCACCCACAATAGAAACCACGACACTATCAATATGGGTCCACAAATCTCCAACACACCCAATGGCACCAGGTTACGAAGCGTCTCCCACAGGATACTGTCCTCAAACAGAACACCACACAGGGGAAATGATATGCCTTCAAAAGGTCTTTTGAAGATTTGCATGAATAAATGCAAAGGCTGTTCCAGATAAGTTGCCCGAAAAAAGCACCATGCACAGTTGACAAATCCAAAGGTCATAATCCAATTTAACCCCCCCCGGTAATTTGCTCAGCCATTTACCAAAGAGTCTCCAAATCACCATAGCAATGCCGTGCAGAAAACCCCATAGCACATATGTCCAGGCGGCACCGTGCCATAATCCGCTGACTGCAAAAACAATCAATGTATTCATACAGGTGCGGGTCAAACCCTTTCGATTTCCTCCCAAAGGAATATACAGATAAGTGGTAAAGAAACGGGTTAATGTCATATGCCAACGTTTCCAGAATTCAGAAATATTCTTTGCTTTATAGGGGGAATCAAAGTTCACCGGCAGTTTCACGCCAAAGAAATATCCCAATCCGATTGCCATATCACAGTATCCGCTAAAGTCAAAATAAATCTGTAAGGTATATCCCAAAATCATCAATACCGCATCCGGTCCTGTCAATCCATATACGTTGGCAAAACCTACGTTGACCAACTTGGCAAAACGATCTGCCACGAGCATCTTCTTTGCCAAACCGATCACAAAATATTCCACACCCTGAACTATATCTTCCGAAGCAATGGACTTCTTCTGCTCCTTCAGTTGTGGAATCAGTTCCTGATGAAGCACAATGGGGCCTGCTACCAATTGTGGAAAGAAGGAAACAAACGCGGCATACTCCAAAAAAGAATAAGCCTTCATTCTGCGATAGTAGCTGTCAATCACGAAGGATAATTGTTGGAAGGTGTAAAAACTAATACCAAGGGGTAATACAATTCCCCGCAGCGGAATATCCGCACGAATAACACGATTAACATTCTCAATAGTAAAGTCCAGGTACTTAAAGTAAAATAACAATCCCACATTAAACAAAAGGCCGGCAAACAGCAAAGCATATCTCTGCCATCCTGTCCGTTTGTCTGAAATCAAAAGACGATGCAGCACATAATTAACACCGATACTGCTTCCCAACAACAGACATAACTTCCAATCGTAAAAACCGTAGAATACAAAAGAGGCTGCAACAAGGATTCCGAGACAAATCCGAAACCTCCCAAGCCTTCGAAGCAAAGCCCATATTCCCCAAACAATGGGGAAAAAAAATAAAAAATCATACGAATTAAAAAGCATTTATCGGCCCTCGTTCTCTCAAACATTTCTCTATCGTTTTTCTCGTTCCAAATCTTTTGCATAGATTGTCAGATATGGAATCACTGCAGTTTCACCTGCATCACTGATGGCGCATACCACACCAAGGAAATTTCCACCGGAATCAAACACACCACCCCCACTCATACCGGGAAAGCACTCCATATCCAGCCAGATGACCATCTCCTGCAAATCCTGGGAGTAAATCCAGACATCTTTTACATAACCCTCGGCGACATCTTCTCCCACACCATTATAGGAAGCAATGATCCGTACATAATCGCCGGACTGCAGATGATCATAAGCCTCTTTCTCTATTCGTACCGGTTTCAATGCAACATTCGTCACAGTTTCTTTCTTCACCGTCACAAATACCAGATCGGAATCCGTGGCAAGATAATCACAATGCCCCTCGGCTCCCGCCTCCCGGGAAAACCTCACATAGATTCGATTAGGGTCATCTAAAACATGCCCTGTGGTCACAATAATCCATTCATTCTCTGTTTCACCATAGACCACTCCACTCCCCATACCGGATCCGGAAATGATTTGAACCACCATGGTTTCCAAATCCCCGGGCTCCTTCTCCTCATGGTCAGAAGCATAGGAAAACGCTTCGTCTGTTTCTTCTGCATCCTGCACAGTCTGCGAAGTTTCTTCCGGTGAGTCCGTAGTTACTTGCTTCATAGCACAGCCAATTCCGGACAGGATTCCCAGAACAGTCAGCAACACTCCCACAATCGTCTTTTTTCCCTTCAAGGAATCACCTGCTTTCTTTTCTGTAATGTAAGAAACCCCCGAAGAATCGAGGGTTTTATACATTATAATATAAGCAAAACGATAAGCCGGGTTATGTCGTTGAGCGATCATCTATCTAGTACGGCTGTTACCAGCCGCATCAAGCGACCCACCTGAAAGCAGGCCGGGCAAGCCTGTTGCTTTCTTCTTGGTCTTGCTTCGGATGGGGTTTACATGGCTCCGTCTGTTACCAGACGGACGGTAGTCTCTTAAGCTGCCTTTCCACCCTTACCAGAAAAATCTGGCGGTATATCTCTGTTGCACTGGCCTTGGAGTCACCTCCACCGGACGTTATCCGGCACCCTGCCCTATGAAGCCCGGACTTTCCTCACCTACATAAATGTAGCCGCGATCGCCTGTTTTACTTATAGAACCATTATAGAATAACAGACCATTTTTGACAAGCCATTATTTACACACGAAAACAGCTTCCACCCACAAACTCTCTGCAAATCGAATTGTTGGGTAAGGACTCACTGGGAACATTCAGGAAATAATCAAGGAATTTCAAAAGTCTCTTTGCCTCATAATATTCCGGTGCGTCCTTGGGAATCTGGAACAACAACGGTTCCGCGTATTGCTTTAACATTGCAAGCTCATAAATCAGAGCCGAATTAAACATTGCATCCGCCTCTTCCTGGAAGGGGAAAATATTTTCCTCCTCTCCACGACGTACGGAAGCCCACATTCCAATGGTTCTCCGTGCATCCGAGCCTCGGGTTCTGGCATCACGAACCATTCTTCTGAGCAATCGTCCGTCCGTAGTCGGAATACGATTATGAAAATCCACATTGATCGTGGTAAGCGCACTGATGTAGATTTTATATTTGCTCTCTCCCGGCAGCGCATAGGACATTTTGTCATTCAGGCCATGAATTCCTTCGATCACCAATATATCGTCCGGTCCCAGCTGCTTGTAATTGCCCAGATACTCTCTCTTTCCAATCTTGAAATTGAAGGTTGGAATCTCTACCCGCTCTCCGCTCAGAAGACGTACCATATCCTCATTGAACTTCTTCACGTCAATCGCTTCCAGACATTCAAAATTATAATCACCCTTCTCATCCCGGGGTGTAAACTCCCTGTCAACAAAATAATCATCCAGCGCAATGGGGTGTGGCACCTTGCCCAACGTGCGAAGCTGAATGGACAGACGATGGGAAAAGGATGTCTTCCCCGAAGAGGACGGTCCTGCAATCATTACAAACTTTACATTTCCACGTTCTACAATATCTCTGGCAATTTCCGCTATCCTTCTCTCCTGCTGTGCCTCCTGCACCAAAATCAGCTCACTGAGAGAACCATTACAAATCTGGTCATTTAAATCCCCAACCGTTTCAATTCCAATCCTTCTGCCCCACTCATCGGATTCACACAGAGTCTCAAACAGTTTTCTACGCTCTTTGAAGGGAGCTACCACTGTGGGTTGTTTCTTGGTAGGCAAAAGCAACATAAATCCGGATTCATATGCAACCACATCAAACCATTTCACATAACCGGTGTGTGGCAGCATATAACCGTAAAAATAATCAAAATAGCCATCCAGTTCATAAACGTTCACTGCTGAGCTGCGACGATAGCGGAACAGCTTCTCCTTATCTTCCATGTGCTGGCGTCTGAAGATTTCAATAGCATCTTCCATGGAATAGGATTTTTTCAGAAAAGGCAAGCTTCCTTCCACCAGTTCCTGCATTCTGCTCTTTATTTTCTCCGCATTCTCAGGTCCTGAGGTCACGCATCCTTCGGTACACATATATGTCCCGTGACCGATGGAATACTCCACTTTTGTATCCTTTGCAGCCTCCGGGCCAAAAACATCAAAAACCGCTTTCAGGAACATCATGGTCGCAGTTCTCACATAGGTCTTATATCCTACATCATCCCGCAATGTAAAAAAGGTCAGCTTGCAATCCTTTTTCACAGTCTTAAAAAGCTCCCGAATCTTTCCGTCCGCAGCCACCAGTGCAATCATATCCTCGAATCTGCCCTGATATTCCTCTACAATCTGTCCGTAGGTTGTACCTTCCGGATACTGCTTTTCTTCCCCCATTACAGTTATCTTGTACATTTGCCCCACCTTTCCGGCTTTGCGCCGCACTATGATACTTCCCTTAACGCCTCTTTTACCAATTCCAGCTCCTGTCGAATATCCTGTAGGCGTTTCATTGCTTTATCCCCCGGAGTTTGAATAAGTGCCTCTTCAATCTGTTGCAGCTGTTTTTTCCGGAACAGTAAAAACTCACGAAGCACCGGGTGTTTCCTTTCAAGCAGAAGTTTTACGTACGCGTCATACACAGGATTCGCTTCTTCTCTTCCCGGAACACATCCCCCCGG
>CALYSH010000087.1 GCA_945485625.1 uncultured Lachnospiraceae bacterium
AACTTCACTTCACCTACATCTGCAGTGGCTTCATCCGGACGATTGATAATCTCCACCTCTTCTGCGGTATTCATACGGCGCTTCATGGCGTGGGTGGTCATTAAGAAGCCAAGCACATTGGCTGCATTCCGCTGAAGCTCTGCTCGCTGTAATTCACCCTTCTTTAAGGATTCCAGCGTATTGTCCTCATGGTCTTCCGAGTCCGCACAAACCATGTATACGTCGTTCTGTGCCATGGCCATGGCGGCGAAATCACTCTTGTCCGGTCCCTGCCCTCTGCGGTTGATGTTTGCCCACCAGTCCGTCATGGCAAAACCGGTGAAGCCCCACTCCTTCCGAAGGATGGTTGTCACCAGGTCGAAATTGCTGCAGGTCCACAGGCCGTTTAAGGACCCATAAGTGGTCATAATGGTCTGAGCCTTCCCTTCCTTCACCGCAATCTCAAAGCCTCTTAAATAAATTTCACGAAGTGCTCTCTCGGATACGACAGAGTCGATGGTGTGACGTCCGGTCTCCTGATTATTTGCACAGAAGTGTTTGATGGTACCGGTAACACCTGCGCTATGTAAGCCCTTCAGCTGTGCAGCCGCGATTTTTCCGGTTACGAAGGGATCCTCGGAGAAATACTCAAAGTTTCGTCCGTTTAAGGGATGCCTGTGAATATTCATGCCGGGGCCCAACAGGCAGTCTACATTGTTTGCGGTCATTTCCACACCTACCAGGGCATACAGTTCTGTAAGCAACGCGGTATTGAAGGTACATGCCAACAAGGTACCGTTTGGCAGACTGAATGCCTTGGTGCCGCAGTCCAGTCTCATACCGGAGGGACCATCGCTGCAGCAGCCGGCCGGGACACCCATGGCATCCAAACGCTTGGATACGCCACCAAATGCAGATGCGGTTCCTGCCGTTACTCTGGGGCTTCCCATACCCTCTCCGCGAATGATACATGCCAGGTCTTCATCACTTAACTGACCGATGAACTGCTCCAGGGTTGCTTTCTTCTCTACCACTTGAGCAAGTGTAATGCCCAGGTCTCCGGTGTAGGGAATCTCTGCAGGCATTGCTGCCATCCTTCTCTGCGCCTCATCAATTTTGGACAGTGGAACGGGCTCGTAAGCCACCCTGCCGTCCCGGTTCACCATACGGTCAAAGGTCTGTACGGGAGCAGCCGCAGAATTCACCTGCAAAATCACCTTATCCTCTGCCAACAGGAAACCGCCGGCGTAAGCAGCGCTTCTCACATCCGCGCCCACATAAAATCTATACTCACCGGCTTCCATCAAATATGCGTATGGATGACCGGTTACGCCGCTGTCATCGTAGGATGCCAGGTCATATTCCTGTACGGGAATGTTTATATGCTCTGTTGCACCGGGCTCTAACAATCCGGTCTTGGCAAATCCGCATAACACTCTTGCCGGCTTTCCCAATTTTCCCTGAGGTGCCTCCAGGTAAACCTGCACCACTTCCTTGCCGGCCACAGCGCCTACATTCTTCACCGCCGCCGAAGCCATCACCTGTGTTCCGTCATAGCTGACAATGCAGTGTTCCAGTGCAAATTCGGTATAAGACAGTCCAAAACCGAAGGGATATCTGACGCGATCCTTTGCAAAGGTTTCAAAATAGCGATAGCCGAGGTAAATATCCTCACAGTAGAAGTCTCTGTTCACATCCCCAAAGTTTGCATGGGAAGGATAATCCGTTACATCATATGCAATGGTATCCGTCAGCTTACCGCTGGGGCTCACATTACCCAATAACACATCCGCAGTTCCGAGGCCGCCGATCATGCCGCCCTGCCATGCATACAATACTGCCTCCGGTTTGAATTCATCCACAAAGGACATATCCAGAACAGACGCCACATTTAAGATGACTGCCATCTTCTCAAAATGGGCACGAACCACACGAAGCATATCCTTCTCTCCCTCAGAGAGCAGATAGGAGCCTGCTTCCAGCTTATTGTCCATCTCCTCCCCTGCGGTACGTCCGATGATGACGAAAGCTACCTTGGAGGTAACTGCTGCCTTCTGTACCACCTCATGGGTAAGGGGCATCTCCTTCTGGGACCAGGGCTCGCCGCCCCAGCCTTCACCATAGTCATAGGGATTCTTCTCATCCCATGCCTTATAGATATCCAAAAGCTCCTGATTGACCGTTGCGCCCCGGCGGATCAGTCCCTCGGTGATGCCTACCACCTCGGATACATTGACCATACCGCCTGAGCCGGTACCGCTCTTATAATAATGCAGCTGGATACGGCCAAACACTGCCACCTCTTCATTCTTCTTCACGGGCAGGGTATTCTTATCATTCTTCAGAAGGACCATACCCTCCGAAACGGCCTGCACTGCCTTTTCAATATACTGATTCCAATCCAAAATCTTTCTCATGTTCCTTTGCCCTCGTTTCTTACGCTTTCTCCCTTCTATCCTATACCAGCACCCTCTGAAGAATTTCATCCTCCATTACCAGTCGCTTGGCTTCCCTGCGGTACTGTTCCTCATGGAGATAGGTGTGTCTGTGGGGCTTGATGGAAGGTGCCATGTCAATGGCGGCAATCATGTCTTCCTTCCGCATGCCCAGGGTTGCCACATAATCCCAGAAACCGGTATCTGTCAGCACCTTATTGATACGGACATAACGATGGTCCTGAACCTTCGCCATGATATAGGTGGCAATCCCCACCTGAATACCGTGCAGCTGAGGTGTCTCCAGTATCTTATCCAATGCATGGGATATCAGATGCTCGCTGCCGCTGGTAGGCGCACTGCTGCCGGCGATTTCATTGGCAATTCCGCTCATGGACAGGGAGTCCAGAAGCTCCTTCAGGAATACCTCATCCTGAATACTTTCATAGGGGGTGCGGACAAAACTGTTCACTGCCTTCTTCGCCACCATCACTGCAAAATCATTCAATACCGATGCACCGTGTCCGGCCTCATACACCCAGTCATACAGGGCAGTAATCTTGGATACCATATCCCCGATACCGGAATAAATAAAACGAACCGGTGCGGTACGAATCACCTGGGTATCCACAATGATTCCATATGCCAGCTTTGCAGGTACGGAGGTTCTCCTTCCTCCTACCAGAAGGGAAGCACTGGCACTGGAAAAGCCATCACTGGAGCTGGAGGTGGGAATACTGATAAACGGCAATCCGCGAAGGTATGCCGCATACTTTCCTGCATCGATTACCTTTCCGCCGCCGATTGCCAGAACAGCCTTTGCCTTATTGGACATGGAAAATGCCAGGGTAATAATATCCTCCATGGCTACCGTATCCAGTTCCCTGTATTCCAACACGGAAACTCCCGATTCCTTCAGGGATTCCATTACCTTCATTCCAAACAAATCAATCAGACCGTTTCCGAAGTAAATCACAACCTGCTTTAAGTCCTCATCCGCAAGGCACTTCCCCAAACCATCCAGGGCATTGGGACCCACCTTTAAAATCACCGGAATCGAGATACTGTCATTCTTTCCCATTGCATGTTCCTTTCTATTCCGTTTCCTGCGTCCAATGGGCGCAACTTCTATTCATTATAGCATGAATCCACTAAAAAAACTACAGAAATCTATTATTTCCCGGCGTTCTACTCCGGGAAATATTCCCGAAAAATATCCCCTTCCATGTCCAACACCATATCCAGGCGGATTTCCATTCCTCCCGCAAAAATTAACCGGCGCAAATAGGGATCCAGCTTCAGGAAATGATCCTCAATTGTCTCATAGGTTCCTCCCGCCTTTCGCGCATCCGGCACAAAATAGGTTACCCGTACCAATTGCTGTGTGCCCTGCTTCTCCACCAGAATCCGAAGCTTTTGGTCCAACAGTGCCCTTTTTGTCTCATCCATCTCCCGAAACGCCTGCGTCAGTCTGGCTGTTTCCTCAACCGCATCCTCATAGCCCGTCAGTGCCGCAAAGGGAGAAAACTGGGCTGCCCGGTCCATAATTGACATATGAGACCTGGACGGGGACACATGATGCGGGAGATTTACAATATCTTCATAGGGAAACTCCTGTTTTTTTTCCGTCATCCGGTTCCTCCTCTCCGGCATTATGCCCGATGTCCGCCCACCTGACCGTTCCGTTCAATGGTGGTTCCGCCCTCCTGCAGATTCATACCCTTCAATACTGCATTCTTTCCAAATTTCTTCTGAATATCCAAAACGGCCTTCTGCATTTTCTTCTCTTTTGCCAGCTCCGCCTCTTCCTGCTGACGTTTTTTCTCCCGGGCTCCATAATCGGTAAATAAATCCATCTGTTCAAAGGTTTCTTCCACAGGCTTCACATCCTTCTCCGGTATCACATGATTTGCCGTCAGATTGATCCGCCTGGACAAAAGAGCGGGATTCATGATCCGCTCAAACAGCTCCATCACCGCCTCCATCATCAGGCGGGTGGATGCAGTCTGCCTGGGGAGATTGATGGAGCCATGGGCATGCTTCGGCACCTTCCTGCCGTAATGATCCGTGGTCACATCCCCCGCATAAGCTTTTTTGATAGTCTCATCCTTTAAATTTTCGATATCATAACCGATGGTCAGTACAAGCTGGTCCGTCACCAGTCCCTTGTCCACCAGATTCAGGGCCAGAAGCTCTGTCATCTCCCGCACAATCAGGCGGGTCTTCTCGTAATTGTAGGGGTGCTGCAGTACCTGTCCGGAGCTGATGCTGTTGCTTTCCGGCCGATATGCCTTAATATCCTTGATTTCAACCGGCTCATATCCCCAGGCATGGTCAATTAACAGCTCTGCGTTGATTCCAAAGAGCCGGTACAACAGGTCTTCATTGTAAAAGTCCCCCGGCTTCCCCAGAGAGCACCTTGCCACATCCCCCATGGTAAAGAGGCCCACCTCCTCCAGCTTCCTTGCATAGCCCCTTCCCACACGCCAGAAATCCGTCAGGGGCTTATGGTTCCACAGCTTCCTTCGATAGCTCTCCTCATCCAGACAGGCAATACGCACTCCGTCCGCGTCCGCCTGCACATGCTTGGCCTCAATATCCATGGCCACCTTACACAGGTAAAGATTGGTGCCGATCCCTGCTGTGGCAGTGATGCCGGTGGTCTCATACACATCCTGGATCATGGTTTTTGCCAGCTCCCTGGCAGTCATATGGTAGGTATTTAAATATGCCGTCACATCCATGAACACCTCATCCACGGAATACACATGAATGTCCTCCGGCGCTACATATTTCAGATAAATATTGTAGATACGGGTACTGTACTCCATGTACAGGGCCATGCGGGGCACTGCCGCAATGTAATCAATGGGCTCCAGTCCCTTTGCCTTACGCTCCAGATTCACTTCCTTCACCCGCTGTACCACCTCAAACAGTCTGGCCCGTCCCGGGATTCCGTAAACCTTCAGGGACGGAGAAACCGCAAGACAGATGGTTTTCTCCGTTCTGGCCGCATCCGCCACCACCAGGTTGGTCCGCAGAGGATCAAGTCCCCGCTCCACACACTCCACAGAGGCATAAAAGGATTTCAAATCGATACTGATATAGGTTTTGTTCATGTTGCTCACTTTCTAACACGTCCTATTCACACACAACTTATTGTTTTCCAATTAACCCGATATTGTTTAATCACCTTATCACTCCACACATGAACTTCAATATATCGTTCCGGGCCCCGGCTGCCGTCATCGTTCCAATCCTGGGGTAATCCGTATTTATCTATCACCTGCAGGATTTCCTCGTATGTGTACAGCTTCTTACGATACTCTTTTCCATCGTTTACACGGTCACTGAAGGTGGGCATGGAATCACCATAGGTAAAGGACAATGTTCTTGTATCAAATTCCTCTATGGAAATCCTGATATATTCCGACTGCTCATACCAGGTAGAAAGCCAGTGGCTAAACTCCACCACCATATAATGCGGAGAATCAATTTCCATGATTCCGCCCTTCTTGGCAAATTCACGCTTCAGGATATTCTCGCAATTGTGCCGATATTCTACATACTTATCATGCCTTTGTGCACACTGGGAGTTCGGACGCTCTCTCCGTATCTCCTCCATGACTGTTTTCGCCTCTTCAGCAGAAACTGCGGTGAGGCTTTTAAACGGTCCCGTTCTCTTGTCAAAAAAATGATACAAATACATGGTAGTCTGCCTTTCTTCCCCTGCCAGAATTTTCGATCCCGGCTCTTCTCATGCATTGTAATACATATCGTAAACAATATATCCCTGTATTCCCTTCTGGGTCATTTCATCCCTGCCATCTGATTCCGTTAAGAAGCCTAAGAGCTTCGCCAGCCATAATTCGAACCCATACATCCGCTTCAACGGCACTCCAAAAAATTTCTCAAACGCCTCATCCGTGGCTCTGGTGCCGGAAAAGGTATTAATCTTAAACTGATTCTTAAGAAGCGTTGTAGCAGAACAGCCAAAACCCAGGAAATGATCTCTGGTCATGGAAGAATAGCTTGCTTCGCTCATATTGGAGAATGTCCAGATGGAATTTCTGATACAACCCCTTTCCAGTAAATAATGGGTGACTTATCATAGATAACAGCGTGAACATGAA
>CALYSH010000088.1 GCA_945485625.1 uncultured Lachnospiraceae bacterium
CCACCCTGGCTCTGATTCTGTCCTTTTTTACTCAGACCATTGCAATTGTCGCCAGAGGATTAGACCCGGTCTATGGGGAAGATATCATTCCTACCGCTGTAATTGCTTATGTCTTCATCTTCGGCGTATATATTTTTGCGCGTCTTGTCCTGAATACTCTGCTCAAAAGGCAGGAAGAGCTCGGTGCCATACTGATTGAAGCAGAAAAAAGCAACGCTGCGGAAGAACGGGTGAAGCTCTCCCTGAAAATGCTGGAAACCCTTGCAAGAGCACTGGATGCCAAGGATAAATATACCAACGGTCACTCCTCCCGGGTTGCCGCTTATGCTACTACCCTCGCAGAAAATCTTGGTTGGAGCACGGAACAAATCGAACTTCTGAAATATCAGGCTCTCCTTCATGATATCGGTAAAATCGGAGTCCCCGACTCTATTTTGAATAAACCGGAACGTCTGACAGAAACAGAGTTTTCCATTATCCAGTCCCATACCCTGATTGGTGCAGATATATTAAAAGATATGTCTACGGTAAAGGGTGCAAAGCATGTTGCAAAGCATCATCACGAACGATTCGATGGCAATGGTTATCCTTCCAATTTAAGCGGCGACACCATTCCCCTCCATGCACGCATCATCTGTATTGCGGATGCATACGATGCCATGAATTCCGACCGAATCTACCGTAAAGCCCTCCCTCCCGAAGTCATCCGTAGGGAGCTTGTAAAAGGGCGCGGTACCCAGTTTGATCCGGAACTTTTGGATGTTTTCCTGAAGCTGTTTGATGAGGGCAAGTTACATATCCGGCCCGAGGTTTCCCCTCTTTCCGAAACCGACGACATTCAGGAACTGATTATCGAAGATATTGAAAAGGTCATCCGCAATATATCAGAGCAGGATAAAAAGGATAACAATCTGGAGGATTTCGAACGATTCTTTACCTATATGAAGAATATCGGACAAAGATATCACCAATCCATTGAAGTGATTTCCATCAGTATCCGATCCACAGATCAGCACCCGTTGACCATGGAAACAGATTCCGAGGCATCCAAATCTCTCGAATTGTCCATTCGAAAAAACATACGAGCCGTGGATGTGTATTTCCGATATTCCGATTTCAAGCATGTGGTAATATTGTTAAATGCCGGTCTGGAAAACATTGATGTTATTTCCAAGCGTATCACCTTTGATTTCGAACAGGCTCTGCCGGATAATCCCTATGAGATTCTGTTTGAAGTAAATGAATGTATTGAAAAAGAGAAATAAGCAAAAAAAGAGTGCCTACTGATCACTCGGGGGCACTCTTTTTATACCTCTGGAGCTTATTTTGTTTTCTTAGCAGTTGCTTTTTTCACAGTCTTTTTTGTAGCCTTCTTCTCCGGCTTTTGTGTCAATTTCTTCAGCAATAATGCCTTTCCCAGATCTCCCTCTGCCTTAATCTGTCCGGTCAGGTAAGCTGCTTCCATTCCAAGCTTTCCCTCTGCAATCTGAATCAGGTGCTCTGCGTCACAGGTAACTATTACATCACGGTCGTAATACTCGTAGGGCTCTACCATGACCTGCCCGTCACGAATCTCCAGATAAAAAGCACCTGCTGCCTCACCTGTGATATTAAACTGAATGGCTACATGCTCCTTAATCTCGCCGGCATCTGCCTTGCAATATGTTTCCTTTGCCTTCTGAACCAATTCTTCGTATGTCATAATCTATTCCTCTCTTTCTAAAAAATATTTGCATCTCTGAACCTTATTCGCAAAATCGCTGTTTTGCAGCTTAACTTTGCTCTGATTCATCACAAAACAACCTCTTCTTCCTTTCAATCATCTCATCAATCTTCTCAATATATAATACCACATCCTTCACATTATCACAACGTTCAATCCGTCCGTCCGGATAAACCCTCTTGGTAATCGAACCTGCGCCAAGTGCCACAATGGTCTGCATCTCCTCCATGATCAGGATGTTATACAAACCATACTTCCCGGGTTTTGCATATCCTACATTTTCGAAATTACCCGACATATTCTTCTGGCGATACAGATAATAGGGCTTCATACCCATATCCAGAGCTCCTGCCCTGGCAATCTCCATGGTTTCATCGGTGTTTCGAAGGGTGGAGATTCCATTTTCCTGAATCCACTGGCTGAGCCTGGAGGCACGCTTGATGGCCAGGGAATGGACCGTTAAGCTGTCCGGCTTCAACCTCTTAATCTCCTCAATGGTATGGCGTACATCCTCTTCCCTCTCTCCGGGAAGGCCTAAAATAATATCCATATTGATATTGTCAAAACCGATTTCACGCGCTAACCCGTAAGCCCATTTCACCTGCTCCACCGTGGCCTTCCGCCCGATGCAGTCCAGGGTTGCCTGCTTCATGGTCTGGGGATTGATGGAGATTCTGGAGACGTTGTGCCCAAAAAGCACCTCCAGTTTCTCCCGATCCACACTGTCTGCCCGTCCGGCTTCCACCGTAAACTCACGAACCGTCGTGAAATCAAAATGCTGATACAAAGCCCGAATCAGACGGTCCAGCTGCTCCGCAGAAAGAGTAGTGGGTGTGCCGCCACCGATATATATACTATCCAGGCGTTTCCCTGCAAACTCTTTTGCAGTATACTCCATCTCCCGAATGAGACAGTCCACATATTGGTCTACCAGCTTCCGATACCCACCGATTGGATAGGATGTAAAGGAACAATACAAACAGGTTGAGGGACAGAAGGGAATCCCGATGTACAGACTATAACCCTCTCCATCCTGAATTTTCTTCACCAGCTCCCGTTCTCTGGATGCAATATCCACGCTTAAAGCTGCCTTGTCCCTGCTTACGAAATGCTCAGACATCATGTGTTCCACAATCTCAGCCTCAGTCTTCTCCTCCTCCAGCATCCCATAGGCAATCTTTGTCGGACGGATTCCCGTCAAATTCCCCCATGGGAGGGAAACACCCGTATATTCCCGCAAGGAGGTGTAAAGAAGCGCCTTGAACGCGTTCTTCCTGTCCGCCGGCGGTATCGTTCGAAAATCCAAGGCTTGCTCTACCGGCTTTCGATTCTGTTCCTCATCCTTCACGTGAATCCGGATCCTGCAGGATTCTTCGGAAATCCCGATTTCTATCTCCGCCTCCTCCGATTCCGTAAAATCGGAAAAGACCTTCACATTTCTCTCCGGAAAGAAGGCCTTTACAATGGAATGTACATCATATTCATACTTCTCGTCGCTTAACTGTACGATTAAGTTTTGTTCCATGAAATCTATCGCTCCTAAATCTTATACACAAAAGGGATTATTCTGCTTTTCATAGCCAATAGTGGTACTTCCCCCATGTCCCGGATAGCATTTGGTATTGTCAGGAAGGGTAAATAGCTTCTCCTTAATGGAACGAACCAGAGTACTCATGGAGCCACCCGGAAAGTCGGTTCTTCCTACGGATTCCTCAAACAGCGTATCTCCGCAAATCAACATTCCGGCTTCTTCCATATAATAGCAGCAGCCACCGGGAGTATGCCCCGGAGTCGCAATCATTTGAAAGGTAATTCCGGCAAGCTCAAGCACATCCCCATCCTTAAGATACTCATCCGCATGCAAAGTACATGCACGACCGGCCTGAGCAGAAATATTCTTTCTCGCATCCCCTAACAGATCTCTTTCCGCCTCGTTGGCATACACCTTGACACCGGATAAGGCTCTTAGCTTTTCACACCCCCAGATATGATCGAAATGTCCATGGGTCAGCAGAATTGCCGCTACCTGAAAACCATTTTTCTGAAGGGATTCATAAATGTGCTCCCCATAGTCTGCCGGGTCAATCACCACTGCATCCTGACTGCCTTCTCTGTATACAAAATACGTGTTGGTACTGCATGTCCCCAGCACCATTCTTCCAATCTTAATCTCTCCCAAAACAATCTCCTCTTTAACCTGTGGTTCTCACGATATCAATTACGCTCTCAATTCCGCTCAGCTTATCAATCATTCGTGCAAGCTCTTCCCTGCCGCTGACCTCAAAGCTGACCTGCATAGTAGCCTGTCCCTGCTTATTGGTTCTGGTATTTAGGGAAATGATACCGATATTTTTTTCTGTGAAGGCTTTTGATACATCCACCAAAAGACCTTTTCTGTCGTTTGCGAAGATTTTCAGTTCCGCTATATACCGTTCCTTCTTCTGTTCCTCTCCAGCCTGCCATTCCGCGTCAATCAACCGCACGGATTCACTCTCGGGCAGGCTCACAATATTGATACAATCCGTACGATGTATGGAGATACCACGTCCTCTGGTAACAAAGCCAACGATTTCATCTCCGGGAACCGGGGAACAACACTTGGAGAAACGCACGGACAAATCCGCAATTCCCTTTACCACAATACCGTTCTTGGACTTCATTTGAGCAGGTTTTGCAGCACTTGCTTCCGCAATGCTTGTCATTACCTCCTCATTGGTCAATTCTTCCTTGTGGTCTCTTTCATAAAGCTCCGCCAGGCGATTTACTACCTGCCCCTCTTTCAGGGCTCCATGCCCGATAGCCGCCAACACGGCATCCCAATCCCGCAGACCGTACTTCTGCATAGCCGATTCCATATACTCCGGCTTTAACAGATTGGACAGAACAATGGACTTTGCCTTACAGTATGCTGCCAGAAGTTCACGACCCCTGGTAATGTTATCTTCCTTATACTCGCTGCGGAACCACTGGTTAATCTTATTCTTCGCCTGGGTACTCTTTACCAGGTTCAGCCAGTCACGGCTGGGCCCCTTGGAATTCTGAGAGGTAATAATCTCCAGGCGGTCTCCGTTTTTAATCTTATAATCAATGGTAACAAGCTTTCCGTTAACCCTGGCGCCCACCATCTTATTCCCTACTGCAGAATGAATACTGTAGGCAAAGTCTATGGGGGTTGAGCCTGCCGGAAGATTCTTTACCTCACCGGTAGGAGTGAAACAGTATACCTGATCGGAGAACAAGTCCAAATCGTTCTTCAATAAGTTCATGAACTCCTTGTTATCGGACATATCTCTCTGCCACTCCAGAATCTGGCGAAGCCATACCAGCTTCTCCTCTTCTCTGGCTTCTACCTTTTTACCGTCCGAAGCTTCCTTGTATTTCCAATGGGCTGCGATACCGTATTCAGCTGCCTTATGCATCTCAAAGGTACGGATTTGTACCTCAAAGGGCTGTCCGCTGGTACCAATCAACGTAGTATGCAAGGACTGATACATATTCGCCTTGGGCATGGCAATGTAATCCTTAAAACGTCCGGGAATGGGCTTATACTTTTCATGAATCACACCCAGTGCCGCATAACAGTCCTTCACACTGTCTACAATGATTCGAACCGCAAACAAATCGTATATCTGATCCAGAGTCTTATTCTGGTTCTTCATCTTCTTGTAAATACTGAAGAAATGCTTTACACGGCCATCCACCTGTGCCTGAATACCCGCTTCCTTGATATATCCGGTCACCTCATCCACGATTCCCTGAATATACTTCTCCCGTTCACTCTTCTTCAGTGTAATTTTTTCCACCAGATCATAATAAACATCCGGCTCCAGATACTTAAGTGACAAATCATCCAGCTCAATCTTAATCTTGCTGATACCAAGTCTCTGTGCAATAGGGCAGTAAATCTCTCTGGTTTCTTTGGCAATACGGATCTGGCTTTCCGGCTTCTGATACTTCAGGGTACGCATATTGTGCAGTCTGTCCGCCAGCTTAATCATAATAACACGGATATCCTTCGCCATAGCCAGGAACATCTTCCGGAGATTCTCTGCCTGCATCTCAAGCTTGGCGTCGGACACATCCACATCTGCAGTAAGCGGTATTTTTTCCAGCTTGGTGACACCATCCACCAACAGGGCCACATCCGGTCCGAATTCCCTGGTCAGATCCTCCTCCGTCATGACAGTATCTTCCACCACATCATGCAGAATTCCGGCAACAATGGTCTCCTTATCCAATTCCAGCTCCGCCAGAATAATCGCCACATTCAAAGGATGAATGATATAGGGCTCACCGGATTTTCGGAACTGATCCTTATGGGCATCACAGGCAATCCTGTACGCCTTGGAAATCATGGAAATATCATCGCTGGGGTGGTATTTTTTTACACACTTAATAAGCTCCCCATATAACTCTTCCGGAGCCACAAATTCCTGCACATCGCTTACTCTTTCGTCTGTAAAAATTACTTTACCCTTGTCTTCTGTCATAGTGCCAAACAACACCTTCCGTTACTTATTTTCCGGGATAGCAAATCGCCGATTCTACTCTGTAACCGGCCAGACGCTCACGGCCCTTCAGACCGGCAAGCTCAATCATCACAACAATACCAACTACAACACCGCCAAGACTCTCAATCAATTTAATCATGGCCTCGGTGGTTCCGTCGGTAGCCATCAGATCATCCACAATCAATATCTTCTGACCCGGTTTAATGCTGTCCTTATGCATCTCAATGGTAGCCTTACCATATTCCAGATCGTAATCGACACTTACTGTCTCACAGGGAA
>CALYSH010000089.1 GCA_945485625.1 uncultured Lachnospiraceae bacterium
TGACCATCGAGGCCTTCGCGAATAGTTCAGAAAAGGCGGAAGCCCGGATGCAGAAGATTCTGTCCGAGCTGGTCTGTGATGATCTATCCAAACGCTATGTCCATGCCAACCTGAAATGCCAAAGGGCTCTGATTCCGGAGGAGGAATATGACTGGGGAGACGATAAAAATCCAATGATTCCTTATGAGGATGCAATCATCTATGGACTTCACATGAGGGGTTTTACAGCACATGCCAGCTCAAAGGTTACCGGCAAGGGGACCTTCTATGGCTTAAAGCAGAAAATTCCCTATCTGAAGGAGCTTGGGGTGACTACGCTGGAGCTTCAGCCCATATATGAGTTTGTGGAGCTGGAGGAGGAGAAAAGGGATGAAAACAGTCACGTGACGTATCCGGAACGGTTAAATTACTGGGGCTATAAAAGGGGGTTTTATTTTGCTCCAAAGGCTTCTTACTGTTATGGGGATGACCCGGTAGAGGAATGCAGGGAAATGATTCGGTGCCTGCATGAGAACAATATGGAGGCGGTGCTGCAGTTTTATTTCCCCTCAGAGGTTTTGGCGGATGAAATCATCAGAGCTCTGCATTACTGGGTGTTGGCTTACCATGTAGATGGCTTTCATCTGATGGGAGACAGGCTTCCGATTACAAGCATTGCAAGGGATCCGCTTCTGGCCGATACGAAGATCTGGTACTATGATTTTGATACCGCTGCAATTTATGGGGAACACGCCAAGGCGTGTGAAACGAAAAATTTGGCAGTCTTTCGGGACGATTATTGCTATCAGATGCGGCGGTTTTTGAAGGGGGATGACAATGTCCTGCCCGGCGCCCTGACACAGATGCGCCAGATCCCAATGCATACCGGTAAGATTAACTTCTTCAGCAATTATGATGGCTTTACCCTGATGGACATGGTTTCTTATGATAGGAAGCATAATGAAGAAAACGGGGAAGATAATCGTGACGGAAAGGATGTGAACCTTAGCTGGAACTGTGGGGAAGAAGGAAAGACCAGAAAGAAGAAGGTTGTCAGTCTGAGAATCAGGCAGATTGAGAATGCGTTATGTATGTTGTTTTTCAGCGCAGGTACACCGTTTGTTTTTATGGGAGATGAATTTGGCAGAAGTCAGAACGGAAACAACAATCCCTATTGCCAGGATAATGAGACTACCTGGATGAATTGGAGGGATGCTGAGCGTAATCCGGAGCTTTTGTCCTTTTTCCGTATGCTTAGTAAGCTTCGAAGGGAACACGGTGTACTTCGAAGGAAATCGGAAGCACGTATTATGGATTCCCTGTCCTGTGGTTATCCGGATTTGTCATATCACGGAAAATATGCGTGGAGACTGGAAACAGACGGATTCTTACGCTGTGCCGGGATTATGTACTGCGGATATTACGGAACCGGCAAGGATGGTGGGGAGGATGATTTCCTGTATCTTGGCATAAATATGTATTGGGAGCCTCAAAACCTGGCATTGCCCAGACTGCCTCAGGGACGGAAGTGGAAGCTCTTGGTACAGACCGATGAAGAACAGGAGAAGGAGTCAGATGAAAGTGTTTCTGAAAATCTGACGATTACGGTTGCACCCAGAAGTGTCCGGATTTTTATCAGCGTTATGGATGAAAGCAAGAAGACAGGGAAAGGAAAACTGCCGTCGGACAGACAGGCGTTTTAAGGTATGATTCGTAATATTTGGAAACATTTTTGCACGATTACACGACATAAACTTCTGGTTGGGAAGGGGTGCTTTCGGGTAGGCTTATATAAGCAGGGTCTGCTTCATGATTTGTCGAAATACAGTCCCTCCGAATTCTGGGTAGGTGTAAAATATTACCAGGGAAACCAAAGCCCAAACAATGGAGAACGGAATGCAATCGGGTATTCTTCTGCCTGGCTGCACCATAAGGGCAGAAATAAACATCATTATGAGTACTGGATTGATTACAGTACTCATTCCGACCGTGGAATCATGGTGCCGGTTAAGATGCCGGACCGGTATCTGGCGGAGATGATTATCGATCGTATTGCTGCCAGCAAGGTATATAAAGGGAGGGATTATACGGATGCCTGTCCATTGGAGTATTATTATCTGGGTACCCATCGGGCACCCATAGAGGAGAGTACAAAAGAGAAGCTTTTGTTTTATTTGGAGCTGTTGGCCAGAGAGGGAGAAGAAGAAACCTTTCGCAGAATGAAAAAAGAATTGGTTCACAGATAATCTGCTGGGTTCAAATTTGAAGCGACTGCATATATTAATAAAAAAGTGACTGAGGATTCTATGAATAACCTTTTAATTTGGTTCTTGTTGTTTGGTTTGGGAGGAAATCGCTGCAGATGCTGTAAGGAAAACGACCATAAAAAAGATTGTGACTCCAAGAGAGACGACAGACATAAGAATGATCGTGGAAGCAGGAATGATTGTGGCCGTGACAAAGATGATTGCGGTTGTAATACATTTTCAAACTCCGGCTTTCCTGCATTTCGGCAGGAGGATGGAGACCGCGATTGCTGTTGTGATAAATAGTAATACAAATAGAAAACCGGGAAGTATCTGCTTCCCGGTTCTTCTTTTTCGGAATTGTGTCAGTAATGCTTTAGTTTGAGAATACTTCTTTCCAGTATGCATTGTACATTGCATCAGCTTCTTCACCAAGATATCGGAATACCTCCAGATTTTCATAGTCATCCAGGTTGGGGAAGGCGATTTTGGAATTACGGATATCCTCATCCTCAATCAATCGTTGTGCTTCGGTATTGGGAGTGGAGTAGGTAATGTATTCAAAATTCATCAGGGCGATATCGCCACGGCACATGAAATCAATGAATTTCTCGGCGTTTTCTTTGTTCTCCCCGTTTTTACAGATAACCCAGCTGTCAATCCATACATTGGTTCCTTCCTTGGGAATGACATATTCCAAATCAGGGTTCTGACGTTGTGTGAAGATTGCTTCTCCGGAGTAAATGACACCGATTGCAGCCTCGTTACCAATCATCTTGTCACGGACTTCGTCAATTACATACGCCTGTACCAGAGATTTCTGTTTCTGCTCAATCAGTTTATTCTTTGCAGCTTCCAGTTCTTCCTTGTTTGTGGAATTCATGGAATGTCCGTTCAATTTCAAAGCAACCATGAACAGGTCACGCACGGAATCCTGCATCAGAATATTATCCTGATATTTTTCATCCCAAAGAATGGACCAGCTGTCCACGGGTTCAGTTACCATGGTCTTGTTGTACAGAATGCCCACGGTACCCCAGCAGTAGGGAACGGAATATTTGTTTTCGGGGTCAAAGCCTTTGGACTGCTCATAATACTGCGCACCGATATTTTTCTTTGCATTGGGCATGTTGTCAAAGTTCAGTTCCGCAAGAAGTCCTTTTTGAATCATCTTGTCAATCATGTAATCGGAAGGGCAGATCACATCATATTTGGATGCACCTGCCTCCACCTTGGGAAGCATTGCCTCGTTGGTGTCGAATTCATCGTAGATTACAGTGATGCCGGTTTCCTCTTCAAACATGCTGATGGTTTCGGGGTCAATATATTCGCCCCAGTTGTAAACATACACCACACCGTTTTCCCCGGTTTTCTTTCCGCCGCAGCCGGTGAGCGCCTGCATGGCAAGAACCATGCATAAGAACATACACAAAAACTTTTTCATTTCTTCAATACCTTTCGTTTATGTTATTTTTTCTTCGGTGTATAATTCACCAGAAGCATTAAAACCAGTACAGTTACGAAAATGATTGTGGAGAGAGAGTACATCTCCGGCTTGATTCCTTTGCGTACTTCGGTATAAATCTTTGTGGATAATGTATCAATACCCGGACCCTTGGTAAAGTGGGTGATAATGAAATCATCCAGGGACATGGTGAAGGCCATGAAAAAACCGGAAATAATGCCGGGCAGAATATCCGGGAATACGACCTTGAAAAAAGCCTGCAGCTGGGAAGCACCCAGGTCTAAGGCCGCTTCGTAGGTACTTGGATTCAATTGCTTCATCCGGGGCATTACACTTAATATGACATAGGGAATGTTAAAGGTAATATGCGCCAGAAGAATCGTGGTAAATCCAAAGGTTACTCCCAGACTGATAAATAAAAGCATCAGAGAGATGCCGGTAACGATCTCGGCATTCAGCATGGGAATGTTGGTGATTCCGATCAGTACCGCACGGGTTTTTCGTTTCATGCTTTGCAGACTGATACAGGCCATGGTGCCAAGTACGGTAGCGATCAATGCAGACAAAAACGCAATCATCAACGTGTTTTGCAGAGCCTGAATGATTGCTTCATTCTCAAAAAGTGAAATATACCATTTGAAGGAAAAGCCCTCCCATTTTGCCCGGGTTTTGCTGGCATTGAAGGATAACACGATCAATGTGAAAATCGGAGCGTAGAGGAATAAAAAAATCAAACCGATATATATGCGTTTTAAACCTGTTCGGATCATATGGCGTTGGCCTCCCCATCTTTATCGGTTACTACGCTGAGTACCATGTTAAAGATGATAAACAACATCAGGACAATGGATAAACCGCTTCCCAGGTGCCAGTTTCCGGTAACGGTAAATTCCTGCTCGATGACATTGCCGATTAACAGTATCTTGTTGCCACCCAGAAGTCTGGAGATTACGAAGGTGGTAAGTGCAGGTACGAATACCATGGTGATTCCGCTGATGACACCGGAAATACTTAAGGGAAGCGTGATGTGCAGGAAGGTTTTCACTCCGTTAGCACCCAGATCCCTTGCGGCGTGAATCAGGTTTTTGTCAATTTTAATCAGTACATTGTAAATCGGCAGCACCATGAATGGGAGAAAGTTATAAACCATACCCAGAATAATGGCGGCCGGGGTGTTGATAATATTCAGGGCCGGAAGATGCAGGGCGGACAATACGGAATTGATGACCCCCTTTTTCTCCAGCAGGGTTTGCCAGGCAAGTGTACGAAGCAGAAAATTCATCCACATGGGAAGAATAAAAATCAATATGATAAAGGATTTTTGCGCGGTCCGGATATTGCTTAATATCATGGCCAAAGGATATGCCAGCAATAGGCAGATTATGGTGCTGACTACGGAAAGCTTAATTGCCTCCCAAAGAGCCTTGGAGTGCTCGGGAGTGGCAATGGCGAAAAGGTTTTGGAGTGTAAAGCTTCCATTCTTATCGGTAAAACCGTAATAAAACACCATGCACAGGGGAATTAATATAAATAATGCTGACCAGAAGAGAAAGGGCAGGGAAAGCATTTTCCTAGATTTCGACATGACTGGCCTCCTCATCCTCACTGGCAGGCTTATTCATAATCTGGATATTGTTAGGGTCAACCTTAATGCCTACCTTCTGACCCACGGGGCGCATACGGGTGGACTGTACCAGCCATTCGAAACCATTTGCCATAACCTCCATTTCGTAGTGGACACCCTTGAAAATCAGGTGGGTTACCGTACCGGAGATAATGCCTTCTTCCGGAGCAACCAGCTTTACATCCTCGGGGCGGATGACTACGTCTACAGGAGTGTTGTTTCCGAAGCCCTCATCCACACAGTCAAATTTTGCACCAAGAATCTCCACCAGCCGGTCATGAATCATAGTAGCGGAGATGATGTTGCTGTCGCCGATGAAATCTGCTACAAAAGCATTTTCCGGCTCATTGTAGATGCTTTCGGGCGTTCCGATCTGCTGGATATAGCCCTGATTCATCACCACGATGGTATCGGACATGGTAAGCGCCTCCTCCTGATCGTGGGTGACGTAGATAAAGGTAATTCCAAGCTCGTTCTTTAATCGGATCAATTCGTACTGCATGTCCTGACGGAGCTTTAAATCCAATGCCCCCAGGGGCTCGTCCAGCAGAAGAAGCTTGGGCTCATTTACAATTGCCCTTGCGATGGCAATTCGCTGCTGCTGACCACCGCTTAGGGAATCTGGCATACGATTCTCATAGCCGTCCAGATTTACAAGCTTTAAGGCATATTTAATCTTATCGTTAATATAGGCTTTGGATTTATTCTTGATTTTTAATCCGAAAGCGATGTTTTCGGCAATATTCATATGGGGAAACAGCGCATATTTCTGGAATACGGTGTTTAAATTCCGCTTGTTTGGAGGCAGCTTGGTAATATCCTGACCTTCAAAGATAACGCTGCCTTTATCGGGATGCTCGAAACCGCCTAAAATACGAAGTGTAGTGGTTTTTCCGCAGCCGGATGGACCGAGCAGGGTCAAAAACTCATTTTCACGAATAAACAAGGACAGGTCGTCCAGTATCACCTGTCCGTCATAGGATTTTGTAATGTTGTTCAATCGAACCAATTCTTTTTCATGGGGAAAAAACTCCTTTCGTGAAAAAAACATACACTCACATCACAATATCATAAGGAAATATATGTAGAAAGTCAATGAATATTTGCTTGTAATATGGTCGGTTTTGCAGAAATTTGGGGTTTTTCGA
>CALYSH010000090.1 GCA_945485625.1 uncultured Lachnospiraceae bacterium
ATTTTCAAAATTTTTCTTTTATACAACTATTCAAAGCCATGCGAATTTACATTCTGTGAATACTTGCATTCAGGCAGAATTATAAATTGTTATAGCGAAGTAACCCTATTCGCAAAAGGAAAGCTGCGTGCTGCGGTTTTGCGAATGAGGTTATGAATCGTTTCACTATATGTTTACGGGAAAGGCATCCGGTTCCCGGGAAGTCACCTTATTTTTCTCACGCGGGACGGTGGAATGAACTTTTGAAATTTTTAACACGTAGGTTCGCTTCAATTTATATTGTACAATCCCGAAAAAAAATGGTAAAATAGAGGAAAGATTCGTGTCCAGGAATCGGCACGAAAGGAAAGGGAGAGTCGCTATGGAACAACAGATTTTTACCAACGAGGTCATTTTGTCCTGGCTGCAGTATTATGCCAAGAATACCACTTTGGATCTGGAGCATGTAAAGATCATTGATATTACCAAAAAGAACAAGAATGTTATTCCTACCGTGGAAGCCCACAAGACCACCATGGTATTTACCAATGCCGGAATCAAGGATATCTTCTACCGTCTTTGGAATGCGGGGCTGGGCGAATGTGAGGTATGGTATAACGAGGGCTCCGACCCCAGCGGTCAGATTCTGCACAAGCCGGTAAAGGAAATGATCGACCGCGGCATCAATGCCTCCGCGGGTATGATGATTATTAATCCCAACGCCAGAAACACTTCTAAAATCGGCTTAAGCAATGAGCGTTTCCAGCGCGGTTCCATCCATTATGTAGGCAGCGAAATCCGTGCCGTCATATTAAGTAAAATGGCTATCGCCCCTGCTGATGATATCTGCGTCATCGGCGGAGAAAGTATTGCAATTGAAGCCGCTTTAATGGCTCCGGAGGGAAATGTCATTGCAGTGGAATACAGCCATGCGGACCGTGCTACCCTGGAGGATAATGTAGCGCACTTCGATTTGCACAATGTAAAGATTATTGACCATGTGGATGCAGAGAGCTTTCAGGACTGTCCGGTTCCTTCTTTGGTATTCCTGGTAGCAAGTGCCAGCACCGATCAGGAACTGGCTTATCTTACTTCCATCAATCCCAATATCAACGTTGTGGTATACACCCTGGATTTCAAGGTAGCGGCATCCATGCCGGATACCCTGCAGTCCCTGGGACTCACCGATATTGATACCATTCAGATTTCCGTATCCAGACTGGGACGCAATACCTTTAAGCACGAGGTTGCTCCCTGGATTATCACCGGTCGCACACGTACCGACAATTAATTGGTGCTTTCCGTAAAATCAGACAATGGGCGGAAGGTATAACCCATGCCTTCCCATTTTGTAAGGAGTTCATCCAGGATTTCGCCGTTGGTCTTTGAAGTGTTATGCAATAAGACAATGGCTCCGGGATGGACTCTTTTTGTCAGCTTTGAAAGTGCCTCCTCATGGCTGGGCTGCTTCTCCACATTCCAGTCTACGTAGGCCAGGCTCCAGAAAAAGGTAGAATACCCCAGCTGCTTTGCCATCTCCAGATTGGAGGTACTGTATTTCCCCTGGGGCGGTCGATAATACAGGGGCATCTCTGCTCCCGTCACTTCCTTGTAAAGGTTGGCAGTATCCTGAATTTCCTTGGTAAAGGCCGCCATATCGGAAATTTTTGACATATCAGGGTGGTGATAGGTATGGTTTCCCACCGTATGGCCCTCCTCCACCATCCGCTTTACCAGTTCCGGTGCGGATTCCAGGTAATGTCCCACCACAAAAAAAGTGGCAGGGGCGCTGTGCTTCTTCAAGGCATCCAGGATTGCCCCCGTATTGCCGTTTTCGTAGCCACAGTCAAAGGTCAGATACAGGACCTTCTCCTCACCCTCTGCCATATAGTAGGCATTGTATTTCTTCATTTCATCGCAGGTTGCATTCCCCGTAGGTTTCGTTCCGTCCTTGCCGAAGCCCAGTCCCCAGTTTTCCTGTTTTTGTTCCGTAACGGTTGCGGACACCGGAAAAGGGTGGTTCACCAGAGTGGCAAAGGCTCTCCCCACAAAGAAGGCCGCAGCCAGCAACAGAAGCTTCGGTAATGCTTTTTTGATGGAGTATGTACTCATATTACATTCACTCAGATTCATTCTTCTTAATCCATTATATGAGTGAATTTCCTGCTTCATTCGTTTCCCTACGGTGTTCCTTTGTCAGCAAGTGCCTCTCCCAGCCATTCCACCAGTCGCAGCTCCACCTTTCCCTCCTCTGCCATGGAGCGAAGAATGTCCAGAGCCTTCTCCCGGGGCATAGGCTTCTTATAGGGACGATCCGTTGAAGTAAGTGCGTCATAAATGTCCGTAACGGTTAGTATCCTGGTCTCCAAATCCAGGTCATCTGCAGTCAGATGTGCGGGATATCCGGTACCGTTTAAGAACTCATGGTGCTGCCCCGCCCACTTGGGAACATTCATGTAATTGCTGTTAAAATATACCTTATCCAGTATCCTGGAGGTCATTTCCACATGACTTTCCATGATTTTCCGCATCTCATCGGTAAGTGTTCCTTTTTGTACACTTAAGCAAGTCCGCTCCTTCGGTGTCAGAAAGGGAATTTCTTTTCCTTCCGTTGTCACATACTTCATGGCAGCAATGGCCTGCACCCTGTCTATATCCTCCTTTGTCAGAAAGCCTGCTGCGTCAATCCGGTCAATGAAAGCCAGAGCATCCCTGATCTCCTGCAGTCTGCTCTCTCCTTCTTCTTTCATCAATCTCCCCTCCAGCATATCAATCCGTACATAGGCCTCCAGCAGTGCAAAACGGTCCTCCACCGCCTTTTTATCCCGGTCCAGTCGAGTAGCACGATTCATGACCGACAAGGGGATAATCATCTTTCCGATATCATGGAGCAGGGCAGCAAGACCCAACTTTTCCTTTCGGTCCTCATCAAACACCTGGTCGATTTCACCATTTTTAGCTTTTTCATTTATTTTGTCAGCCAGCAGAAGGGCATATTCTGCCACCTTTCTGGTGTGGCTTCCGTTATAAGGAGTCCGTTGATCAATGGCAGTAGCCATGGCCTCCACAAAGGAATGAAGCTGCAGCTTCATTTCATTCAGATACTGGATATTGGTCAGTGCAACGGCGGTCAGGGACCCCAACGCCCGGATAACCATCTCATATTCTTCATCAAAGGGAATAACTTTTCCCTGTGTGTCCATGGCATTCATCATCTGAAGGACACCCAGCAAATCACCTTCGGTATTCTCCAGGGGAACCACCAGCATGGACTGTGTACGATATCCGGTCAGGGCATCATAGCGTTTGGGTCCGGAAAAATCAAAGGTTTCACTATGGTACACATCCCCTATATTTACAATCTCCCGATGAATTGCGGTATATGCGCATACATTGTCCTCTTTAAAAGGAACCGGGGGCATATCTGTAATTTCCTCCCCATCCTCTCCCCTGCTGACACCCATGGACAGGGTCTTCATAATCTTAAAATGCAGGGCATTCTCCTTATACAGATAAAGTGTAGCTGCATCACAATTGGTAATCTCCATACCCTTCTGCAGGATTCCTGCCAGAAGCTTATTCTTATCATTCTCTGTGGTCAATTCAATTCCGATGTGCATTATCTTTAAGAAATCATCATAGGTAAGCATGTTCTCTCTCCTTAAACAAAAGGGTAAATCCTGTGCTGCTTCATATATTCCAAAGATTTCCTCTGGTTTTCGATTCCACGGACCTCCACCAAAAGGGAGGCATCCGGTCTGCATTCTTCGATGGTGTTCCGGAACGTCTGCCAGTCCAATACTCCCTCTCCCACGGCCAGATGATCATCCCCCCTGCCGTCGTTGTCATTGATGTGGATATGACGGATATGGGGCTTTAACTCGCGAATCCATTCCTCCGGTCGTTCACCAAACACGGAAGCATGAGCATAATCCAGACATACGCCAAACCGAGGCACATCAACCATGCTCTCTGCCAGCTTCGCCAGCATATCCCAGTTTTCGTCGAACATGTTTTCCAGGTAAATATCTGTATTGGGATATTGTTCTGATAGCTCGGTGTAAAACTGCCCGGAAGCAGCCAGCCAGTTCTCCAGATAGACCGGATCCCGAAACCCATGAATCCGGTTAGTATGGAAAATCACTCCCCGTACTCCCATTTCGGCAGCGATATCCATGGATTGGGTAGCCCGCACCAGGGCCGCATCCCGAATCAGCCGGTCATTGCTGTGAGGTGTCACATCCAGGAAGGCACCGTGCAGGGTATCCCGGGCAAAATCTCCTGCTGCTTTAGCATATTGTTCAATCAGCTTCGCCTGAAGCTTCACATCATCCAAAACCTGAGGCAGAAAAAAATCATTGTATTCCCAATAGGTGTCGTATTCCTTTCGTAAGGCAACCGATTCATCCAAATAATTTATTTCCGGAATCAGATACGTTTCTCTCATCCACATCCTCCTTTCGGAAAGGCTTTTATTTCGCTGATATCATTATACTTTAATCCTGATACAGGTGCAAGAATATCAGGAAATCATCGCATTCGTTCAAATGCCCCCTGAATGTTAAGCTGGCCAAAGCCCCACTGACGGTTGGGATAGGTCAATCCGGTTTGTCTGGTTGCACCCCGCAGAAAAAAGCTTTTGACTTCCCGGCTCTTCACATATGGGTTATTCCCCTCTACCACTGCCCATTGATAGAACTGTGCCAGTGCGCCTGCAGTAAGTGCAGCACCTATGCTGGAACCGCTGCGTCTCCCGCTTATGGTAGCCACATCCACACCCGGTGCCGCAAAATCCGGACGGATTCTCCCATTGCTGCTGTATCCCCTTCCTGAAAAAACGGCGATGCTTTGGTTGGCCGGATTGTAAGCCGTCACAGAAAATACATCCTCCGCCAGGGATGGCTCCGTCAGCGTAATATCCGGGCTGGGCGTAAGAAAGTATACCGGCGCACTCAACAATTCCGTAATGGGAAGATACATTTGAAAGCCCCCGTTTTGGACGGCTCCCATATTATCCACCAACAGGGTCCAAATCCCGGGCGTAGGCTTCTCCATCCGCACCCGGACCAGCTGGCGCCCGGAAGAGGATTCCACAAGACTATTGTCTACCGTAATCCGTGTAGGCTCAAACACAAAGTCATACTGTATGCTTTGGCTGGCGTAGAGGGGGACGGAAGGGATATTCTCCCCACCGGCGCTTCGGATTCCCAAGGTAAAGATGTCTGGTAAATCCCCCCAGAACTCCAGCATAAAGCCATTTACATTATTATCCACTCTTATCTCAACGTTTACTGGACCCTCCTTGGTACTTCCCTGAAAATGATGGCCCGCATTACCCTCATTCCCGCCACAAACGACCACTGCACGCTCTCTTATGTTTGCAACGTAATTCAGGTATTGTCCCAAAAATAAGCTCCCGGAATGATCCCCCATATTGGTACCCATTCCAAGACAGACCACCAGGGGCATCCGTTTTTGGGCAGCAAAGCGTTCACAATACTGTATTGCCAGCATCAGGTCGTTCTCTTGATAGCAGACCGCCTGCTGCGGCACAAGATAATAGTCCTTCAGATTCGCCTTTGCTTCCTTACATTTTACTACAATAAGGGAAGCATCCTTTGCGGCACCCACATATCCTGTGGGCAATTCACTTCCGGCCGCCAGGGAAGCCATTACAGTCCCATGATTATAAGGATCCCTGCTTGGAATCATTTGATAAGGAGTGCCGGACCGGATTGCTTCATTGATTTGTTCCTCTGTAAATTCACTGCCAAATGCAAACCCCTCAGGAGGGGAAGCATCCTCCAGAGTCTGATCCCATATGGACAGTATTTTGCTTCTTCCGTTTTCGTCCTGAAACACCGGGTCAGCGAAATTCACCCCGGTATCAATGATTGCTATGAGTACTCCCGCACCGGTCAGACCTAAGGGCGGCCCGGATATGGCGGTAATTCCACTGATGGAAAGTGCAAGGGGGTCAAAAACGGGTTGCGTCAGGGAAGAAGCAGCGGGATCTCCGGATGAATCCAGCTGCATCAGGCCAAATAATTTCGGAATACTTTGAAAGGGATAAAAGTTGCTGCGCATATCCGGGTATCGATCCCGGGGAAGGTAAAGAAGTGTAAAGAGATTGTCTATCTGATGGTAACATAAAGACGGGTCTGATATCCCTGCCACGTCCATGGACAGATTGGTAATATAGTCATACGTCTCATCAGAAAGAATTTGTTCCCTGCAGGGCATAGGTCATCTCCTGAATCGCTTTCCTATAGTTTATTCTCTTCATACGCTTCTGTTTCCTGGGGCGCACAGGTCTCCGAGGGGGGGATGCTTCTGCCGGTGTGACATGTAGCAAAACCTTAGTTGCACTTAGTAATTGGCAAAACAGCCTTATGAACAAAAATCCAACTGTTTGAGCGAAGCGAGTTTTGGATTTTTGTGAATGT
>CALYSH010000091.1 GCA_945485625.1 uncultured Lachnospiraceae bacterium
CAGTAGGTTATCAGCCTACCCTGCAGACAGAAATGGGTGCTTTGCAGGAGCGTATTACTTCTACCAGAAACGGTTCCATTACTTCCGTTCAGGCAGTTTATGTGCCGGCGGATGACCTGACCGACCCTGCACCTGCAACCACCTTCGCACATCTGGATGCAACCACCGTTTTGTCCCGATCCATTGTAGAGCTGGGTATTTATCCTGCGGTTGATCCTTTGGAGTCCACCTCCCGTATTCTGGATCCCCGTATCGTTGGTAAGGAGCATTACGAGACAGCACGTGGTGTACAGGAGATTTTGCAGCGTTATAAGGAACTGCAGGACATTATTGCAATTCTTGGTATGGATGAGCTTTCCGAAGAGGATAAGATGGTGGTATCCCGTGCCCGTAAGGTACAGAGATTCCTGTCCCAGCCCTTCTTCGTAGCGGGACAGTTTACCGGTCTGGAAGGAAAGTATGTACCCATTGCGGAGACCATCCGTGGATTTAAGGAGATTCTGGAAGGAAAGCACGATGATATTCCGGAGAGCTATTTCTTAAATGCCGGCAGTATTGACGATGTAGTAGCCAAGACCAAAGCCTGACGGTAAGGAGAGAATAAGCTATGGCAGAGGAAAAGAGTTTTCAGCTGCGGATTGTAACACCGGACAGAATCTTTTATGAGGGTGAGGTTTCCATGGTGGAATTCAATACCACAGAGGGAGAAATCGGTGTATTGCCCGGACATATTCCCATGACTGTGATTGTGAAACCCGGAGTGTTGATGATTTCGGAAGAAGAGGGCGTAAAGCAGGCCGCTCTTCATTCCGGATTTGCGGAGATTCTGCCCGAGGGCGTTACCATTTTGGCAGAAATAGTGGAATGGCCGGATGAGATTGATGAGCATCGGGCTGAGGCAGCTCTTGAGCGTGCTCAGGAGAGACTGCAGAACAAGAGCGCGGAAACGGATGTTGCCCGTGCAGAGACAGCACTGCTTCGTGCGATGGCCCGGATTGAAGTGTTGAGATAACCAATGAAGGAACAGTGAATACGCAGTGCGCATATGTTATTAAAAAATAACTATGAGGCACTGCGTATGGATTTTAAACAGGGAAATCCCCTTCCTTTTTTTATGACCTACCCGGGGTATCTGGGTATGGGGCAGGAGCGCAAGGCGTTAAAGGATTTTGAATATTTGCAGCAGACTTATCCCGCAAAGGTGAAGGAGTATCAGCGTAGGGTAGCAGAGATTTTGGATAAGCTGGATTATGACGGTGCAATGATTTATGATGAATATCCGGATAAATACCAGCTGGAGAGACTGGCTGTCACAGTGGCAGATATTATGCACAGAGAAGAGGAAGCATCGCAGGAAGAGCAGTCAAAGACTCCGGAGGAAATGATTCATATGATGCAGGTACTCATCTGCAATGAAATATTTAAACGCCGGCACAACGGTAAGCGTGATTTGTATTATTTTTGATAAAGAGAAGAATCGGACATGGATAGAGAAAATCAATGGATAATTGAAGTACTGAATGATAAATTGATTCACATGATATTAAGTAATACCAGGGATGCCGCAAAGGCCTCCAAGGTAAAAATAAGGCCGGTGCTCTTAAAAGAGGGCCTGATGTTTCAGGAAACTCTGTATTTGGGGCAAAAGGTATTTCATGAGAATTTCTCGGCAGAAGAAATGTCTGAAAGAATAGAGAAGTACTTACAGGAGCAGTTTCGCCAGCTTCAGTGTGTGACTGCGGACCGGGAGATTACGGTTCTTGTAAGCAAAAAAGGAAAGCGTACCTTAAAGACCAGGGTACTACGGGCAGACGGAGACCGGCCGTTACCTGCACCGGGAGCTTTGGAACATAATCGGCAGAAGCAGTATGTTTTGCAGGATGGTGAACCGGTTGACTTCCTGATAGGACTCGGAGTACAGACTCCCGATGGACATATCGTGAAGGCAAGGTACGATAAATTCCGCCAAATCAACCGGTATCTGGAGTTTATTGAAGATATTCTGGATGATCTTCCCAAAGACCGTACCATCCGAATCATTGATTTCGGCTGCGGAAAATCTTATTTGACATTTGCAATGTACTATTATCTCCATGTACAGCAAAAGCGTGACATTCAGGGACAGGGCTGGACTTGAAGGAGGATGTGATTCGTCATTGTAATGAATTGGCCGGAAAGCTGGGATATAATGCATTGCGTTTTGAAACCGGCGACATCAGTACCTACGAAGGAGCAGATGCAGTGGACATGGTAGTGAGTCTCCATGCCTGTGATACCGCTACTGACTACGCATTGTACAAGGCAGTCAACTGGGGAGCGTCAGTCATTTTGGCGGTTCCCTGCTGCCAGCATGAAATCAATGGACAGATTCAGAATAGTCAGCTGGCGCCGATTTTGCGATATGGTTTGTTAAAGGAGCGCTTTTCTGCTATCGTCACAGATGCGCTTCGCGCCAATCTGCTGGAACAGCAGGGATATCGGACTCAGATTCTGGAGTTTATCGATATGGAGCATACTCCTAAGAATCTGTTGATTCGTGCGGTGAAACAAAAGGGAATGCAACCCAGAAAAAACAGGGAGGCTGTTCAGAACCTGGAGGAGTTTTTGAACCTTTCTCCCACACTTGAAAAACTTTTACAGGAATGATTCAATGAAGAAAACAATTTTTAAGGGAATATTCTTTCTATTGACCTTTGTGATCACGCTGGTTGTGACAGTCAGGATTATGAATAAAGATCGTGATAATATGACCATGGAAATGTCGCCGGCGTCTTTGCCGGTGGTAACCTTTGCGTATGAGGACCATGAATACAGCCCAATGCATGGCTATACCGTGGATATGGACATTGCGTTTCAACGGGATGCAATTGCCGTCCTGGGTGAAGCGCGTGATACCTTGTTTGTGGTGGATCCTTACGGTCGGAATATCACCGGTATGCGGATGGAGGTCCGCAGTCCGGACGGAAAGAACCTGATTGAAAATTCACCGGTAACAGAATATGAAAGCAAAAACAACCGAATCTATGGCAGATTGGTATTAAAGGATTTAATCGAGAGAGAAAAGGAATATGCCATTACCTTGTTTCTCAATGTGGATGGGGAAGAGGTTCGCTACTATTCCAGGGCTATTTGGAGCGATAATACTTATCTGGACGAAAAGATTAAGTTTGTGATGGATTTTCATAACAGCCTGTATGACCGGGAAGAGGCAAAGTCTATCATCCGATATCTGGAATCCGACAGCCGATTGGAGGATAATAAATCCTTTCACTATGTGAATATCCATAGCAGTTTTAATCAGATTACCTGGGGAGATTTGCCGGTAAGGGAGATTCGGAAACCGCTTATCCGGATTCGGGAGCTATCCAGCCAGACTGCAACGATTGTGCTGACCTATCAGGTGGAGACCGCTACGGAATCCAATACCAATACATATGAGGTGAAGGAGCTGTACCGGATTCGATATACAAAGGACAGAACCTACCTGCTGGATTATGAGAGAACGATGACTCAGATTGTGGTTCCGGAGCACATGTATGCAAATAATAAGCTGCTTTTGGGGATTGCGTCGGAAGATACCCCGCTGATGGAGAGCGTGGACGGCAATGTGGTGGTCTTTGAGACAGGAGGAAAGCTGTTCAGCTATAATATTGCCACCAACAAGCTTGCTCTGTTATTTTCCTATTATGATGAAAACCACGATGATGCGAGAGATCGATATGACCAGCATGCCATCCGGATTCTGGATGTGGATGAGGGAGGAAATGTGATGTTTTCCGTGTATGGCTATGCCAACCGGGGACGTCATGAGGGACAGGTAGGTATACAGCTGTTCCGTTATGATATGGGGTTGAATACCATTGAGGAAATGGCTTACATTCCTTACGATAAACCATTCTCTGTCCTGGAAACCCAGATAGAACAGCTCTTCTATATGAATCGGGAGCAGAAGGTGTATTTTGTTCTGGAAAATAATGTATATGTGGCCGATTTGACCACCGGGGAATGCGTAAGTCTGGTTGATCTGACCTGTGACGGTAGTCTGTATGTGTCGGATAACCACAGGGTGGTTGTCTGGAAGGAAGGTATGGATATGAACCATTGCAGACAGCTGGAAATCCGGAATCTCTATTCCGAAAAGGAAGCCCGAATTGTGGTTGGAGAGGAAGAAGCGTTAGAACCCTTGGGATTTATGGGGGAGGATGTGATCTATGGAGTTGCCAGGGAAGAAGATATTTTTGTGGAAAACTCCGGCCATCTTTTTTTCCCCATGTATAAGCTATGTATCTGCAATTCGGAAGGGAAACTGATTAAGGAGTATCAGCAGGACGGCTTCTATGTGATGTCCTGTACCATGGAGGGAAACCAGATCACCCTGAAGCGAATGAGCAGGGGGGAGAACGGCAGTTATCAGGATGCCCTGGATGATCATATCCTAAGCAGTGCGCAGGAGGAAGCAAGCAAGAATTTCTTCGCCAACGCGGATATTGATATCTATGAACGATATATCCAGATTCAGGTGAGAAAGAATATTGATTCCAAAACAATTCAGATTCTGACACCCAAGCAGGTATTGTTTGAGGGAAATCGGAATATCCGGACGGATTATGACAAGGAGACAGACCGGTATTACGTATATGGCTCCTATGGCGTGAGCGGAATCTATTTTGAACCCGCCAATGCAATCATTGCTGCATATGATCAGTCCGGAACGGTAGTGGATGGCAGTGGTGATATCCTATGGAAGAAGGGGAACCGGGTCAGCAGGAATCAGATTATGGCAATTAAGGAGCCGGAAAAGACAGGTGTACAGGAAAGTCTGGCGGCATGTCTGGATACCATTCTGAAATATGAGGGGATGGTAAAGGACACTGATCTTTCTCTGCAGGAGGGGAAAACGGCAGCGGAGATTTTAGCGGAGAATCTTCCGGATGCACAGGTTTTATTGCTTCCCGGCTGCAATCTGGACTCCGTTCTGTACTATGTAAATCAGGATCTGCCTGTGCTGGCTCTGCTTCGTGGAGGAGAAGCGGTGATCGTGACAGGCTTCAATGAACAGAATGTAGTGTTATTTGAACCGGCGACAGGACGACTGTATAAAAAAGGCATGAAGGATGCTACAAAGCTATTTCAGGAGAACGGAAACAGTTTTGTGACCTATATTCGAAAGAAATAGTTGTATTTTGCCCACAGTAAGAGTATCATATAAGTACCATATTCAAAAGATATAGGAGGTATATCGTGATGGGAAAGTTTGTAATTCGTAAGACCAATACCGGTGTAAAGTTTGATTTGAAGGCAGGCAATGGTGAAGTGATTGCTACCTCTGAAGTATATTCCGGAGATGCAGCATGCAAGAACGGCATTGCAAGTGTACAGAAGAATGCACCTGTTGCAGCGGTTGAGAATCAGACCGTAGAAGGCTTCGCAACTGAGAAGAATCCGAAATTCGAGGTATATGCTGACAAGGCAGGAGAGTTCCGCTTCCGCCTGAAGGCTACCAACGGACAGGTAATTGCAGTCAGCGAGGGTTACAAGGCATTGGCAAGCTGCATGAATGGTATCGAGTCCGTTAAGAAGAATGCAGCGGATGCAACCATCGTAGAGGAATAATGGACAATGGATATCAAAGAGCAGATTAAAAAAGTGGTTGATAAGGTTTCCGGAGCGGTTGACGCGCTTAAGAAGCTGTTCTGATTCGATGAAAAAAGAAAGGACCCTGATATACATCGGGGTCCATTTTTTGACCTTTTTGAAATGGTTTTATTTACTCCGTGAAAATATATTTCCTGTATTTATTCAATACCTTCAGAAGCAGGATGCCCAGCACACCACAGGAAATGATCTCACCGATACCGACGGTCAGCATAAAATAAGGGATGCCTCCCTCGAAATGATATGCAAACGCCAGTACAAAGGGGACGATAATGGTGTTGGCCAGAATGGGCGGAATGGGGGAAAGCATACCATTCATTTTCTTTCGCAACAGGTAAGTACCCACTGCACCCAACAGGGTAGCAAGGCTTCCGAAAACAATATCCCAGAGAATGCTTCCGCACAGCAGATTACTGATGATACAGCCGATAAACAGACCGGGAATTGCGGCGGGGGTGAAAAAGGGTAAAATAGTGAGCGCTTCCGAGAAGCGAACCTGGATTGCGTAGCTTGCCAGACCAAGAGCATTGGCCAATAAGGTAAGCACCACATAGAGAGCAGCGATTGCAGCTGCCTGAGTGATAAAAGTGACTTTCTTCATTTGGTTTTCTCCTTTAGTTTTGTTTTAGGTGAGGAAGGTCTCGAACTCACCGTGTATTTCCGGAAATCCCTGAATCTACAAGCATTTCCAAGGGTT
>CALYSH010000092.1 GCA_945485625.1 uncultured Lachnospiraceae bacterium
CTCTTCGTTGAGTCTTAACAGCAGGGGAAGAGGGGATCGAACCCCCGTTAACGGTTTTGGAGACCGCCGCACTACCGCTGTACTATTCCCCTATTTTGTCAACCGACGAATAGAATAATAGCACAGATATGTCAAATAAGCAAGCAAAAAATTGACAAATCGTCAATTTTTTTCGAAACCTATCTTCTGTCATCACAGGTTTTCTCTTTAGGTGTAATCTACAATCTTCCTGTTTGATGAAGAAGGAGAGGCTTCATCCACACAAACACAATATCTGCTGTAATCGTTTCCATCTACAAAAACCTTGATTTCTGAGCCAATAGGGAACTGCGGGGAAGGATCCGACCAGAGATTCTGACTCTTAAATCGATAAGTCACATCCCCATAAGGATCTTCATACAGACAATAAATAACAAAAGGATGTCTTCCGTTTACGGTGAGGGTGGCATTGTATCCGATACTTTCCACCTTTGCATACAAGGGTTTGCCGGTCTGAAGCAGCTGCTTTCTCATCTTATCCTTCTTTATTAAAGAGATAAGAGGGATACCGCCAATCAAAAAGAATACCAGACCCATTCCGCCCAAAATCGCCACCAGGAGAAGCTCTCCTCCCTTGGAACGAACTTTATGCGGGTTATTCCGGTCGCATAACAGTTCAATCTGTTTTCCCTCATACATATCACCGGAATAGTAATTCAGATGAACACCCTTGAAATATTCTCCCTGATACTCATAGCTTACATAAACGGAATGGCTGTAATCACCATCGGAATCGCGATGAGTCTCAATCCGGTCGATGACCGCCGTCACCGGATCCGCGTTCTGTTTGAACTGTATCTGCACACATACCATGGCGATTGCAACAATCAGGAAAATTGCTCCCACAATGGCAAACACGCCAAATAAAATTTTTTCCGTAAAATCCTTTTTCATAGCCCCTCCTAAAACAATGCATCCATGGCTTCCTGTACAGAATTCACACGGATAATCTTTATTTTGTCAGTGGATTGAATCTCCTTTGCGCAGGCCGCCGGAATCACACAAGTGGTAAAACCCAGTTTTTCCGCCTCCTGTACACGTAGCTTCGCCATGCTTACCGCGCGAACCTCGCCGCTTAAGCCCACTTCACCGAATGCCATAAGTCCCGCATCCAGCGCCACATTCCGGAAACTGGACAAAATCGCCAGAATCACGCCCAAATCAATGGCAGGTTCCTGGATTTTCATACCGCCTGTAATATTAACATATGCATCACAGCCGGACAATTGCAATCCGGAACGCTTTTCCAATACTGCCAGCAACAGATTGACCCGGTTAAAATCGGTTCCTGTTGTCTGCCTTCTGGGAATACCGAAATTGCTGTGACACACCAATGCCTGTATCTCTACCAGCAATGGTCTGGTTCCCTCCATAGAGCAGGATACCACGGAACCGCTGGCATGCTCAGGCCTTCCGGTGAGCATATATTCCGATGCGTTCTGCACCTGTGCCAGTCCGTCCTCCCGCATTTCAAACACACCAATTTCGTTGGTGGAGCCAAATCGGTTCTTCACACCACGTAAAATGCGATAGGATGCGTGTCTGTCCCCTTCAAAATATAACACAGTATCCACCATATGCTCCAACACTCTGGGGCCGGCCACCGTTCCTTCCTTGGTTACATGCCCGACAATAAAAACAGAAACCGGAATTCCCTTGGCCAGCTGCAATAACGTAGCTGTGGCTTCCCGCACCTGGGATACGCTGCCCGGTGCCGCCGATACGCTGTCGCTGTACATGGTCTGGATGGAATCAATCACCACAACCTCCGGCTTCATATCCCGTATGGTATCTGCAATCAGATCCAATTCGGTTTCACACAGCAAAAGCATACTGTCTGAAAACTCTCCAAGTCTCTGTGCCCTCATTTTAATCTGGGTCAGGGATTCCTCTCCGGATATGTACAAAATCTTTCGCTTCATCGCTGCCAGGTTTCTGCAGACCTGAAGCAAAAGAGTGGATTTACCGATACCGGGATCTCCTCCCACCAATGTAAGCGATCCCTGCACAATACCACCGCCCAGAACTCTGTCCAGCTCCTCTAACCCGGTGGATATTTTATTTTCTTCCCGGATAACCACATCCCGTAGAACACAGGGCTTTAGCCGCTCACTTCGCATCTTCAACTGTCCCGCAGATTGTTTCAGCTCCGCACGACTGACCGTCTCTTCCACGAAGGTGTTCCATTCCCTGCACCCCGGACACTGTCCCATCCATTTCGAGGACTCATAACCACAATTCTGGCAATAAAATACGGATGTTGTCTTTCCCTTTGCCATTCTACACACTTTTCTCCTTAACAAAAGGGCCGTCTTTCGACGGCCTGTCTGTTACGCCTGAATTACTTTTACAGCTACCTCTTTGTTTTCAGATAGCTCAACACTGATACTCAGCTTCCCGCTCAATCCTGTGTTCATAATACCCACACTTTCATCGTCGATGAACACTTCATATGCGGTTTCATCCTTTAACCCTACTGTAATCTGGGCATCCTGTGCACCCTCCACCAGGAAGCTTACACCGTCTTCCTTCTCAGAAAAATGCAACACGCTGGTTCCGGGTACGGATTCATATAAAAATCCTCCGTTCTTTTCCAGCTTTGTAATCTCATTGTAGGTCTTTACTTTCAGCAAATCCCCGGCACTCTTAAAGTCCTCAAGCTTTGCCTTAGAAGCCAGTTTGTGATTACCAAAACTAACTGTACCGTCTGCTTCATTTCGAAGTAATTCCTCTACTACTGCCATCTGTCCGCCCTCCTGCGTAATTGTAGCTTTAGTATACCATAAAGCACTGTTTTTTTCTACAATTTTTTACTCGAAAGTCCATCTTAAGCCTCCCGGACTTCACTCCGTTTCTCCGGCTTTTTTCTTCTTTGTGAATACCACCCTGCCGCCCTTATAGCCTGCGGTTACCACATCTCCGGGTTGTATTTTCTTCTCCAGTATTTCTTCTGCCAGTGCATCCTCCACCACGGACTGCAATGCTCTCTTTAACGGTCTCGCCCCCATCTTTTTGTCTGCATACTTTTCTGCAAGATGCTCCTTCAGTGCGGGACTGACGGTTAGAGTAATACCCATCTGTTCCCTGCATCTCTTACACAGACCGGTTGCAAGAAGAGTGACAATGCTTCTCATGTTTTCATCATTCAACTGATGGAATACAATAATATCATCAATTCGGTTCAGAAATTCCGGCTTAAAGGAATGCTTGATTTCCTCCAGAACGGAAGACTTCATTTTTTCATAATCCCTTGCTTCATTCTTCTCTGCGGCAAAGCCAAGATTTTTGGGATCCACAATCCGTTGTGCACCTGCATTGGAAGTCATGATAAGCACTGTGTTCTTAAAGCTGACCTTCCGTCCCTTGGAGTCCGTAATATGTCCATCATCCAATACCTGCAAAAGCACATTAAACACATCGGGATGTGCCTTCTCCACCTCATCGAACAATACAACGGAATAGGGATTTCTGCGCACCTTTTCCGATAACTGACCGCCCTCATCAAAGCCCACATACCCGGGAGGCGAACCAATCATCTTGGAAACCGAATGACTCTCCATATACTCCGACATATCCACACGAATCATGGCATCCTGGGAACCAAACATGGCCTCCGCAAGTGCCTTGCTCAGTTCTGTCTTTCCTACGCCGGTGGGACCTAAAAACAGAAAGGAGCCGATGGGGCGATTGGGATCCTTTAAACCCACCCGACCACGACGCATTGCCCTGGCTACGGCCTTTACCGCTTCCTCCTGCCCAATCACTCTCTTGTGCAGGATACTTTCCAGCTTTAACAGCCGTTCACTTTCCTTCTCTTCCAGTCTTGTGACGGGAATCTTTGTCCACCTTGCCACCACATTGGCAATATCCTCTTCCCCAACCACGTAATACTTATTCTGCTCCATAGCTTCGCGGCGCTTCACCATGCGGTCATATTTCTGAATCAGTTCTTTTTGTTTGTTCTTTATTTCAACAGCCTGGGAAAATACTTCCATACGGATGGAACGCTCGATCTGCTCATCCATCTTCTGAATTTGTGCCTGCAGTTCCTTCTGTTTCTCCGGCACCTCACGAACACGAAGTCTCACTCCTGCAGAGGCTTCATCAATTAAGTCAATGGCCTTATCCGGGAGGTTCCGATCATTGATATAGCGGTCGGACAGGCGTACTGCCGCCTCCACCGCCTCATCGGTGATCCGCACCTGATGATGTTCCTCATAACGGTTTTTGATTCCCTCCAGGATGCGAACCGCCTCTTCCGGAGTAGGTTCTTCCACATTCACCGGTTGAAATCTTCTCTCCAAAGCAGCGTCCTTTTCAATATGCTTGCGATACTCTGATATTGTGGTAGCTCCGATTAACTGAAGCTCTCCTCTTGCCAAGGACGGTTTTAGAATATTGGAGGCATCAATCGCGCCTTCCGCTCCCCCCGCACCAATCAGCGTATGCAGCTCATCCAAAAACAATATGATATTCCCGGCATCCGTTACCTCGCGAATCAGACGTTTGATACGCTCTTCAAACTCACCTCGATATTTGCTTCCTGCCACCATACCGGACAAATCCAGCGTCAGAACCCGCTTATCCAGCACCGTAAAGGGAACTTCTCCGGAAACGATTCTTTGTGCCAGTCCCTCCACCACGGCAGTCTTTCCTACACCGGGCTCTCCAATCAGACAGGGATTGTTCTTGGTTCGTCTGCTGAGGATCTGAATCACCCTCTGAATCTCGTCCTCTCTTCCGATTACCGGATCCAGCTTGCCTTCTCTGGCCAATGCTGTCAAATCCCTGCTATACTGCTCCAGGGTGGAAGCCTTTTGTTTTCCGGCGCCTCTTCGACCCAGATCTTCCTTATAGAGATTACCGTCCTGTCCGATGGCCTGCAAAACCTCCACATACAACTTCTGGGTGTTCACCCCCATGGTATTCAGCAGGCGAAGCGCAACATTCTCTCCCTCTTTGATAATCGCCAGCAGCAAATGCTCCGTACCGGTTTCGCTCTGTCCAAAACGGCTTGCCAGGGCATGCGCTTCCTCCATAATCTTACGGGCTCTGGGGGAATATCCTTCCCTCTCTGCCACCGGTGCTCCGCTTTCAAAGGCAATCAGCTCCTGAATTAATTCGCGAAGCCTTTCGAATTCCACACCATTGTTCTCAAGGGCCTTTGCCGCAACACCATCTTTCTCCTTCACCAGTCCCACCAGAATATGTTCTGTTCCGATGTACCCCTGCTTCATGCTTCTGGCAAATCTGGCTGCCAGTGAAAGCACTTCTTTTGCATTATCCGTAAATCTTGGCTGCATTAATTCAGACCTCCATTGTTATAATCATCATAAATTTCATCTATCAGCTCGTGTATTTCCTCTCTGGAAATATTCTTGCAGCTGCTTTTTGCAAGCAGCACCTTTAATTCCCTTCGCACCTCTTCCATGGCTTGAATCCGATCCGTATCCAGCGCAATCACTGCACCTCTTCTGCGGTCCACCTTTACATAGCCTTCCTGTTTCAACACCGTATATGCTTTATTCACCGTATGCATATTGATACCGATGGTATCTGCCAGTTGTCTTACACTCGGCAGGGAATCTCCCTCATGGAACTGAGCAGTGGCGATTCCCATAATAATCTGATTGCGGAGCTGCAAATACAGTGCTTCCCCACTGTTAAAATCAATTTCAATAATCATTTACAGCCTCCTTTCCAACGCCACATTTCTTCACTCCCATAATTCCGGCATCTTGTTATATCAATATTATAACAGTACAATTTGGCTGTCAATCAAAGTGGTAAAAAGTTTACAAGAATTTAATAGGCCGCTAAGAGTTGTCTCTTAACGGCCCGGGAGTTCATTCATATGCGAATGTTTTATTTATCATCGTCACCATTCCAGTTCAAGAACTCAAATTCAAACTCATCATCATCCTGCGCAAAATTCTTAGGCTTGTGAGGAATTGCATCCGGCTTCACTGTTGCCTTTTCCTCCACAGACTGAACAGGCTTCGCTTCCGTTTTCACCTCAGCCTTCACCTCCGGCCGGATAACATGAGTCGACTCCGTCTTTTCGGCAGGAGCAACTGTGGAATTCAGTTCTTCCTGAGGTGCAGGAATCCTTGTACTCTCCAAAGGCTGCTGTACAGCCTGCTTCTGAGGCTGTTGCACCTGTCCGGCAGGTCTCTGGGGTCTCTGACTCTGTGGATTCTGCCCCTGGGGTCTCTGTCCCTGGGGTCTCTGTCCCTGGGGTCTCTGTCCCTGGGGTC
>CALYSH010000093.1 GCA_945485625.1 uncultured Lachnospiraceae bacterium
ATGATATTACAAATAAAGTACAAAGCATTGCGGTTGCACAGGAGGCTTCCCGCGGAAAGAAGCCGCCTCATTATGACGATGTGGATCTGGCACAGATGTCCTTGTTTGATACCGTGACTGATGAGGATGTACTGAAGGAACTGATGGAGGTGGAAGTAACCACGCTGACTCCTCTGGATGCTTTGAATACATTATATCGTCTGCAGAATAAACTGAAGAATCGTTGGAAGGATGAATAAATGAGACAGATTCATGTTCTGGATTCAGAGACAATTGATAAAATTGCCGCCGGTGAGGTGGTAGAACGCCCTGCCAGTGTGGTGAAAGAGCTTGTGGAAAATGCCATTGATGCCGGTGCAACCGCAATCACCGTTGAGGCGAAGGAGGGAGGAATAACATTTCTTCGTGTTACGGATAATGGCTCCGGTATGGCCGGAGAACAACTGCGCATTGCCTTTGTACGTCACGCTACCAGTAAAATCGATTCTGCGGCGGATTTGAATCATATCGGGAGTCTGGGCTTTCGCGGGGAAGCGTTGTCCAGTATTGCTGCGGTATCCCGTGTTGAGGTGATTACGAAGACGGCAGATGGTCTGACCGGTACCAGAATGGCTATGGAGGGCGGTGCAGAAACCGATTTTGAAGAAATCGGTGCGCCGGAAGGAACCACATTTCTGGTACGTAATCTGTTTTATAACACTCCTGTCCGACGCAAATTTCTGAAACAGCCTGCCACAGAGGGAGGTTACATTGCAGATTTGATGGAGCATCTTGCCATGTCACGCCCCGATATCTCTTTTAAATTTGTGCTGGGAAATCAGGTGAAATTTCATACCTCCGGCAATGGGGATTTAAAGGAGGTAATTTACCGTATTTTTGGACGGGAAGTGGCCAATGCACTGATTCCTATTCAGTGTAAGAGGGAAGGAATTACAGTGGAGGGCTATCTTGGAAAGCCTGTTCTGGTCCGGGCGAACCGCAATTATGAGTTGTATTATATCAATGGACGGTTTATCAAGAGCTCTGTGATTGCCAGGGCCATTGAAGAAGGCTATAAAGAATATCTGATGCAGCATAAGTTTCCCATGTGCGTGCTGCATATTTCCATGGATGCGGAGGCGGTGGATGTGAACGTCCATCCGACCAAGATGGATGTACGCTTCAGCAATAACCTGCTGGTATGCGAAACCATTCGTGATATGGTACATGATGTGTTATCCGGGAAAGAGATGATTCCGGAGGCTTCGCTGGATACAGAGAGAGAAAGACGACAGCAGGAAGAAAAGGAAGCTGTTTCCCTTAAGAAAATGAAAACACCGGAGCCCTTTGAGGCAAAGCGTACGCAGGCATTTCTGGTGGAGGAGGAAAAGGCACCCTATCATGCGGAAAAGGAACAGAAAAGCTTCCAGACCTCGCCGGTATGGCAAAGGGTGCGAAATACTCCGGGAAAGGAAGAGGAACCGGCTCAGAGAAAGGAACCAGATGCTGATGGGGAGGTCTTCTTCGTAGAGGAGGTTAAGCCTGCGATGCAACAGCCGGAGCCGGAGATAAAACGTTTTGATATGGAGGATGATTTACAGTCTGCGGTCCAGCTGAATTTATTTGAGGAAAAGCTTTTGACACAGGACAACCGTGACCGGTATCGTCTGATTGGTCAGGTGTTTGAAACATACTGGATGATTCAGTTTGAAGATAAGCTGATGATTGTGGATCAGCATGCAGCCCATGAAAAGGTAAAATATGAACGCCTGATGAAACAATATCATGACAGGCAGGTGTTGTCCCAGACCTTGTTCCCGCCGGTCGTGGTCAGCTTATCCGGTCAGGAAGAGGCAGTTCTTCAGGAGTATATGGGCACCTTTCTTGAGCTCGGATTTGAAGTGGAGCATTTTGGCGGCTCCGAATATGCGCTACGAAGTGTGCCGGTTGATTTGTACGGTTCTGATGAGAGGGCATTGTTTTTATCGGTGTTGGATGAATTGTCTGAGGATGCGGTGAAGCGCAATCCAAGAGTGATTGAGGAAAAGATCGCGTCCATGTCCTGTAAGGCAGCTGTAAAAGGCAATCATCGGATGAGCCCCCAGGAGGCAGAGCGCCTGATTGATGAATTGCTGACCTTGGATAATCCTTATAATTGTCCTCATGGAAGACCTACCATTGTTACGATTTCTCAATATGAGATGGAAAAGAAGTTTAAACGAATTGTTTAAGGAGTAAATGTGCAAACAGAACAGTTAAAGCAAAGACCCATGGTTATTCTGGCGGGGCCGACAGCGGTTGGGAAAACAAAGCTGTCCCTTGCCCTGGCAAAAGCCATTGAGGGCGAGATTATTTCTGCCGATTCCATGCAGGTATATAAATATATGAATATCGGTTCTGCAAAGATTACAAAAGAGCAGATGCAGGGGATTCCCCATCATTCAATTGAGGGATTGGAACCTTGGGAGGATTTGAATGTTGTAACCTTTGAGAAAATGTGCAAGGATGCGCTGGAGGGCATATATGACAGAGGGCATATTCCGATTGTAACAGGCGGAACCGCATTCTATATCCAGGCACTGCTTCGCGACATTGATTTTACGGAGAATGAAGAGAATACAGAATATCGAAGATTCCTGGAAACGCTTTCGGAAGAAAAAGGGGCTGCTGTACTTCATGATATGCTGGCAGAGGTGGATCCGGTTTCTGCTGAGGCAATACACGAAAATAATAGGAAACGGGTAATTCGGGCGCTGGAGTTTTATCACCTTACCGGTCAACCGATTTCGGCGCATAATGAAGAAGAACGCAAAAAGGGAGCGGCATATGACGCATGTTATTTTGTCTTGAATGATGTTCGGGAACGCCTGTATCAGGGAATTGAAATGCGGGTGGATGAGATGGTCCAAAACGGCCTGGTAGATGAAGTAAAGGCATTAAAGGAGATGGGCTGTCACAGAGGTCAGGTGGCTATGCAGGGACTTGGATATAAAGAAATTTTATCCTATCTGGACGGGGAATGCTCCCTGGAGGAAGCGGTTGCAACCGTCAAAAAGGAGACCCGCCACTTTGCCAAAAGACAGTTGACCTGGTTTCGCAGAGAAGAGGATGTTATCTGGCTGAACAAGGATGAATTCAACTATGATGAAGAAGCAATACTGGAAGTGATGCTTGGAGAATTGAAAAACAGGGGAATGATTGGAAAGGATATTGGTAAGAATGGAAACAGCATTTGAAATGTATCAGGCACTTGGAATCGAAAAGAAGGTGTATGATTTCGGACAATCGGTTTTGGAAGCTTTAGAAGAACGTTTTCGGGATATTGACCGGGTGGCAGAATACAATCAGTTAAAGGTTTTGGAGGCAATGCAGAAGAATCAGGTTTCAGAGGCCTGTCTGCTCGGCACCACCGGTTATGGCTATAATGATATCGGAAGGGATACCTTGGAAGCAGTGTACGCAAGGGTATTTCATACGGAGGATGCCCTTGTGCGCCCCCAGATTACCTGTGGTACACATGCACTGGCTCTTGCCCTGATGAGTAATCTTCGCCCCGGAGATGAATTGTTAAGTCCTGTGGGAAAGCCTTATGATACCCTGGAGGAGGTAATCGGTATTCGGGGAGGGGAGGGCGGTCACTCCACCGGTTCCTTAAAAGAGTATGGTATCACTTACCGCCAGGTAGATTTGCTTGCGGACGGCAGCTTTGACTATGAGGGAATTCGAAACGCAATCAATGAAAAGACGCATCTCGTTACGATTCAACGTTCGAAAGGGTATCAGACCAGGCCTACTTTGTCTGTGAAGCGAATTGGAGAATTGATTTCATTTATCAAAGGCATCAAACCGGATGTGATCTGTATGGTGGATAACTGTTATGGTGAATTTGTGGAAACCAGGGAACCCTCTGATGTGGGAGCGGATATGGTAGTCGGTTCGCTGATCAAGAATCCCGGTGGAGGACTGGCACCTATCGGCGGTTATATTGCCGGAAAGAAGGAATATGTAGAAAACGCAGCCTATCGACTTACCAGTCCGGGACTGGGAAAGGAAGTTGGGGCTTCTCTCGGCATATTGCCTCAGTTCTACCAGGGCTTTTTCCTGGCACCCACTGTTACAGCCTCTGCCTTGAAGGGCGCAATCTTTGCTGCAAACATTTATGAACGACTTGGCTTTGCTGTGATTCCGAACGGAACGGAGTCAAGACATGATATTATTCAGGCTGTTACCTTCGGAACAGAAGAAGGGGTTATTGCATTTTGTGAAGGGATTCAGGCTGCGGCTCCGGTTGACAGTCAGTATACTCCTGAACCCTGGGATATGCCCGGGTACGATGCAAAGGTGATTATGGCGGCGGGTGCGTTTGTATCCGGTTCTTCTATTGAATTGTCGGCAGATGGTCCCATGAAACCTCCTTATGCAGTATATTTTCAGGGGGGATTAACCTGGCAGCATGCAAAATTCGGTATCCTTAAGACGTTACAGTGTCTTGTTTCAAAAGGGATTGTTACGTTATAAACTGTCCCTGGATGTAGAAAAATAGCAAAATTATTTCTTGAATTTCAGTGTACAGGGGCGCTTTTTTGTGTTACTATTAGAAAGGCTTATGGTAAAAAGGATACAAAAGAAAGAAGAGGAAAACAGTTGAAAAGGGTAAATTGGATTTTAGTTATTGTGATTCTCATTGGTTTTGTAATCGGAAGGTTTATCGGTACTTTTTTTGCGAGCAGCTTCTTAAATTATGGACAGACCTTCGGCCTGAGCAATCCGGTGGAACTAAACCTGGGCTTTATTATCCTGACGTTTGGTTTTCAGATTCAGATTACAATTTCAAGTGTATTGGGTGTGATTCTTGCTTTGGTGGTATATCGGTTCCTGAAATAAGCCATGGTTCGCTTCGGAGAAGGTGGAAGGAGCGAAATGGAAGAAAAGAATGTGGGATGTTTTGATTTACCTTATGAAAGATTTATGCGCTTTGGCGCGGAGAATCTTACTGAAAAGGAACTGTTGGCAATTATTCTTCGTACCGGTACAAGGGAGCATAGCGCAATTCAGGTGGCGGAAGAGGTTTTGGCTTTGGCCCGATATCCCAGGGAAGGGCTGCTTGGGTTGTACGATCTGACCTTGGAGGATCTGATGTCTGTGAGAGGCATTGGAGAGGTGAAGGCAGTTCGCCTGAAATGTCTTACCGAATTTTCAAAGAGAATCAGTCAGGCAAAAGCGAAGGAGGTTCTCTGCTTTCAGAATTCTCAAAGTGTTGCAGAATACTATATGGAACAGCTTCGACACAGAGATACGGAGTGTGTCTATCTGCTGAACCTGGATAATAAAGGACGTATGCTTTCCGATAAGAGATTATCCGACGGAAGTGTACGAATGTCTTTAATATCTCCAAGGGAGATTTTTCTGGAGGCGCTTCGCAGTAAGGCAGTGAGTATTATTTTGATTCATAATCATCCAAGCGGGGATCCCACACCCAGCAAGTCGGATGTAAGTTTAACAAAAAATGTACATACCATTGGTGAAATGATGAATATCCCGCTTACGGATCATATTATCATTGGAGATAACAGGTATATAAGCTTCCGGGAGGAAGGCTATATTTGAAAAACAATTGGAAAGGGGCTAATACTTTGGCTAACAATGCATTTGGTATCGATCTCGGTACAAATAACATCAAAATTTATGACAGAAACACGGACAGCTTTCTTGTAGAAAAGAATATGATTGCCATAGAGAACAAAAATACCCTGTTCGCATATGGTAACTCTGCATATGAAATGTATGAGAAGGCACCGGCAAATATTCATATCTCTTATCCGCTTTCAAACGGTGTCATTGCAGATATTAAGAATATGCAGACATTGATTAGGTATTTTATCAGTGATCTGCAGAAGGGAAGTCTTAAGCCTGCAGATTTTGTAATTGCCGTACCTACGGATGTTACGGAGGTGGAAAAGAGAGCGTTCTATGATCTGATAAAGGATGCAAATGTTAAGGCAAAACACATCATGGTTGTTGAGAAGGCTGTGGCGGATGGACTTGGCCTGGATATCGATGTAAAGAATTCCCAAGGTGTTCTGGTTGTAAATGTAGGTTATGATACAACAGAAATATCGATTCTTTCCCTGGGTGGTATTGTGCTCAGTAAGCTGATTAAGGTCGGGGGTTATCGCTTTGATGAAGCAATCCGTTCTGCCGTCAGAAAAGAGTTTTCGCTTATTATCGGCGGAAAAACGGCAGAAAGTGTAAAGTTGTCCATGAAGGAGCTGGAGGCAGAGAATAAGGGGGCTGTAGTATACGGCCGCG